>NZ_JBHVEG010000094.1:0-24747 GCF_042802395.1 Promicromonospora sp. NPDC057488 | reverse complement strand
GCGCATTGATCGAACCAATCGCCTCGCCAGCCGTGGTCATCCCCCGCAACACCTTGACCCGCAGCGCGCCCGTCCGTAGATTGCAGGCATTTCATCGGATGTTTGCGAGGGAGCGGCATGGCCACGATCACCGGAGTGCGCGTCGAGGACGTGCGGTTCCCGACGTCGGTCACCGCCGACGGTTCCGACGCGATGAACAAGGACGCCGACTACTCGGCGGCCTATGTCGTGCTGGAGACCGACGCCCCAGGACCCGGCGGCACCCCGCTCGGCGGGTACGGCCTGACGTTCACGATCGGCCGGGGCAACGACATCGTGGCCGAGGCCGCGCGGCAGCAGGCCGCGGCGCTCATCGGCCGCGACGTCGACGAGATCGCGGCGGACATGGGCGCGCTCTACCGGGACCTGACCGCCGACAGCCAGCTCCGCTGGCTCGGGCCCGAGAAGGGCGTGGTGCACCTGTCGCTGGCCGCCGTGCTCAACGCGGTCTGGGACCTGGTGGCCCGCCGCGCCGGCAAGCCGCTGTGGCGCCTGCTCGTGGACATGACGCCGGAGCAGCTGGTCGACGTCGCCGACCTGCGCTACCTCTCGGACGCCCTGACCCGCGACGAGGCGCTGGCGATCCTGCGGGAGCGCGCGGGCACCCGACAGGATCGCCTCGACCACCTGGAGCGCACCGGCTACCCGGTCTACACGACGTCGGCCGGCTGGCTCGGCTACAGCGACGACAAGCTGCGGCGCCTGTGCCAGGAGGCCGTCGACGCCGGGTACCAGCACGTCAAGCTCAAGGTCGGCGCAAACCTGGCCGAGGACGTGCGCCGGCTGACCATCGCACGCGAGGTGCTCGGCCCCGACCGCAACCTGATGATCGACGCGAACCAGGTGTGGGACGTGCCGCAGGCCATCGAGTGGATGAGCGCGCTGGCCCCGTTCGACCCGCTGTGGATCGAGGAGCCCACCTCCCCCGACGACATCCTGGGGCACGCCGCGGTGCGCCGCGCCGTCGCGCCCATCGGCGTCGCCACGGGCGAGCACTGCCACAACCGGGTGATGTTCAAGCAGCTCATGCAGGCCGAGGCGATCGACTACTGCCAGCTCGACACCGGGCGGCTCGCCAGCATCAACGAGATCGTGGCCGTGCTGCTGCTCGCCGCCAAGTTCGGCGTGCCGGTGTGCCCGCACGCCGGCGGCGTCGGCCTCTGCGAGATGGTGCAGCACGTCTCCGTGCTCGACTACGTGGCGATCGGCGGCGACCTGACCGGCCGCGTGACCGAGTACGTGGACCACCTGCACGAGCACTTCACCGACCCGGTCACCGTCGCGGACCGGGGCGCGGGCACCGCGTACGTGCTGCCGGCCCTGCCCGGCTACTCCACGCAGATGTACGAGGAGTCGGTCGACCGGTTCCGGTTCCCGGGCGGGACGTACTGGGTGGGCGAGACCTCGGTGGGCGAGACCTCGGTAGCCGATACGACTGTGCGGGATACTTCGGGGCATGTCCCGCACTGACGAGGTCGTCGACGGCATCCGCAGGATGATCCTCGACGGCAGGCTCCGCCCCGGCGACCGCCTGCCCGTCGAGAAGGACCTGGCCGACGAGCTCCAGGTCTCCCGCGGCTCGCTGCGCGAGGGGGTCCGGGCCCTGTCCATCCTCGGCGTGCTGCACACCCGGCAGGGCGACGGCACCTACGTGACCAGCCTCGACCCGGGCCGGCTGCTGTCCCCGATGGCGCTCGTGCTCGACCTGCAGGACGAGGGCGCCATGCCCGCGTTCCACAGCGTCCGCCGCGTGCTGGAGACGGAGGCCGCCGGGCTGGCGGCGACCCGCATGACCGACGAGGCGCTGGCCGAGGCCCGCGCCGTGCTGGACCAGGTCGCCGAGGTGCGGGACGGCGCGGAGGTGGACCACGACCGGTTCATCGAGGTGGACATCGCGTTCCACCGCGTGATCGCCGCGCACACCGGCAACCCCGTGCTGGAGGCGCTCATCGAGTCCTTCGCCGGCCGCACCGTGCGGGCGCGCCTGTGGCGTGTGCTGCACGCCGAGGGCATCGAAGCACGCACGCACGGCGAGCACGAGGCCATCTGGCGCGCGCTCGCCGCGCGTGATCCCGAGGCGGCCCGGATCCGGATGGCGGCCCACCTCCTGGGCGTCGAGGACTGGCTGCCGAGGCCGGAGAACCTCGACGAGGACGCCTGACCCACCACACCTCCCCACGTGTCAGACGTACAGGTCCCCCGGGTGACCTGTACGTCTGACACGTCCTGGGCGTCTGACAGCCGCTACTCGTACAGCACCGCGGCGATCTCCGGGTCGTCGATGTTCGTCTCGTCGTACCAGTAGAAGCCGGAGTCGATGACGGGCTCGACCTCCTCGCCGTCGATCGCGGCGACGGCGGCCTTGACCGTCTCGTAGCCCATCTTGATCGGGTCCTGCGTGATCGCCCCGGCCATCAGGCCGTCGCGGATCGCGTCGGTCTGCGCCGTGCCCGAGTCGAAGCCGATCACCGTCAGCTCGCCCGCCCGCCCGGACTCCTGCACGGCCTTGACCACGCCGATGGCCGAGCCCTCGTTGGTGCCGTAGATGCCTTTCAGGTCGGGGTGCGCCTGCATGATCGCCTTCGCGGCGTCGGCGGACTTGAGCTGGTCGCCCGCCGCGTACTGCGTGTCGACGATCTCGATGTCCGGCGCGTTCTCCGCGATGTACTGCGTGAACCCCTCGACGCGCTGCTGCCCGGTCTGCGACGTCTGGTCGTGCCCCACGATCCCGATCTTGCCGCTGCCGACCAGCTCGGCCATGTGCTTGGCCGCCTCGGCCGACGCCGCGAGGTTGTCCGTGGACACCGTGGTCACCGGCACGTCCGAGTCCACGCCGGAGTCGAAGGCGATGACGGGGATCCCCCGCGACTGGGCGTCCGTCATCATCGGGATCGACGCCTCGGAGTCCAGCGCCGCGTAGCCGATCGCGTCCGGGCTCTTGTCCAGGGCCGTCTGCAGCATGGTGAGCTGCTTCTCGACCTCCGTCTCGGTCTCGGGCCCCTCGAAGGTGACCTCGACGTCGAGCTCGGCCGCGGCGTCGTCGGCGCCCTGCTTGACCGCCTGCCAGAACTGGTGCTGGAAGCCCTTGGAGACCAGGGCGACGTACGGCTTGTCGCCCGTCCCGGGGGCCGCGCCGCCCGAGCCCGAGGAGCACGCCCCGAGGGCGAGGACGAGGGCGGTCACGGAGGTGGCCGCGGCAAGGGCCGTCAGGCGCCTGCGCGTGGTGCTGCTGTTCATCCGGGTCCAGCTCCTTCGATGGTCGGGTGGAACGTCTGTGTTCGGTTCAGGTAGGTCGGACGGCGGCGTCAGGCCCCTCGTCACGCCTCTTTGCCCCGCCGCAGCATGTCGGCGTAGACCGCGAGCACGATCACGATGCCGACGGCGACCTTCTGCCACTCCTGCGGGATCGACATGATCCGTAGGCCGTTGGTCAGCGTCGCCATGATCAGCGCGCCGATGACGGTGCCGAGGATGGTCGCCTTGCCGCCGCGCAGCGACGTGCCGCCGATGACGACGGCGGCGATGGCCTCCAGCTCGTACCCGAGCCCGAGGCCGGGCTGCGCGGAGTTGAGCCGGGAGGCCATGACGACGCCCGCGAGCCCCGTGAACAGGCCCGCGACCACGTAGATGACGACCTTCCAGCGCCGCACGTCGACGCCGGAGATCGCGGTGGCCTCCTCGTTGGAGCCGATGGACAGCGCGTAGCGCCCGGTGAGCGTCTTGCTCAGCGTTACGCCCGCGAGCACGGCGGCCACGAAGAAGATGAGGACGGCGTTCGGCAGCCCCGGCACGAGCTCTCCGCCGGCGAGCTGGCCGAACCCGGGGACGTCGGAGAAGTAGATGGGCTTGGTGCCCGAGATGACCAGCGAAAGGCCCTGCGCCACCATCATCATCGCGAGCGTCGCGATGAACGGCGGCAGCCGCAGGTACGCGACGTTCAGCCCGTTGAGCAGGCCGATCAGCGCCCCGATCGCGAGCCCGCCCAGCACCCCGACGACGAGCGGCAGGCCGAGGTTGGCCAGGAACACCCCGGTCATCACCGAGCACAGCGTCATGCCGGTGCCCACCGAGAGGTCGATCCCGCCGGTCGCGATGACGAGCGTGGCGCCCAGCGCCATGATCCCGGTGACGGCGGTGGCCAGCAGGATGCCCTTCACGTTGGCCCAGTCCAGGAAGTACGGGCTGGCCACCGAGAAGAACACGAAGATGACCACCAGCCCGCCGAAGGCGAGGAGCTGCTGGAGCTGCTGGCGGTTCCCCAGCCCGTTCTTGCCCAGCCCGGCCCTGCCCAAGATGGTCGTCGTCATTCTGGTGTCTCCAGTCATTCCGGGTCTCCGGTCGTGACGAGCGAGCGGTCCGCACCGAACCGCGTCGCGAGCTCCATGATGTGGTGCTGGTCGGCGTCGGCACTGGCGAGCGTCCCGGTGACCCGGCCCTCGCACATGACGACGATCCGGTCGGCCAGCCGGAGCACCTCGGGCAGCTCCGACGAGATGACGATGATCGACTTGCCCTGTGCGGCCAGCGCCGTGAGCAGCGTGTAGATCTCGTCCTTGGCGCCGACGTCGATGCCGCGCGTCGGCTCGTCGACGATCAGCACGTCGCAGTCCCGCACGAGCCACTTGGCCAGCACCACCTTCTGCTGGTTGCCGCCCGACAGGTTCTTGGTGCGCTGGGCCACCGACGGCGTCCGGATCGACAGCCGGTCCACCATCTCCTCGGCGACCCGGCGCCCGTCGGCGTCGCGCACGAACCCGCCGCGCGTCATGCCGCGCAGCGAGGACAGCATCACGTTGCGCACCACGTCCTGGTCCAGCAGCAGGCCGTAGCGCTTGCGGTCCTCCGAGAGGTACCCGATGCCGTGCCGGACGGCGTCCGCGGGGCTGCGCACGGTGACCGGCCTGCCGTTCACCTCGACGACGCCGGTCGAGCGGTCGGCCCCGATGATCGCCCGCGCCACCTCGGTGCGGCCGGCGCCCATCAGGCCCGCGAAGCCCAGGATCTCACCGCGGCGCAGCTCGAAGGACACGTCCTTGAGCAGCGCGCGGGTGCTGAGCCCGCGCACGGCGAGCACGGTGTCGGCGTCGGCGTCGGTGTCGGTGTCGCCGTCGGAGGCGCCAGGGCCGGACCGGCCCGGCCGCACCCCGGTCTCGAGCTGCCGCCCCACCATCGCGGCGATGACGTCCCGGGTCTCGGTGGTCGCCGTGGGCAGCGTGTCCACGTACCGGCCGTCCCGCAGCACCGTGATGCGGTCGGAGATCTCCTTGATCTCCTCCATCCGGTGCGAGACATAGATGACGCCGGTGCGCGGCGAGACAAAGTCGCGCACGATCCGGAACAGCGTCGCGACCTCGGTCTCGGTGAGCGCCGCCGTCGGCTCGTCCATGATCAGCACCCGCGCGTCGAACGACAGCGCCTTGGCGATCTCGACCATCTGCTGGCCGGCGACGCTCAGGTGGGACACGGGCTGGCGCGGGTCCAGCGGGATGCCGAGCCGCTCGAAGAGCTTGCCCGCGCGACGCTCCAGCTCGTCGTCCCGGATGAGCAGCCCGGCGCGCCGGGGCTCGCGGCCGATGAAGATGTTCTGCGCGACCGTCAGGTCGGGCATCAGGTGGAACTCCTGGTGGATCACGCTGATGCCGAGCTCGTTTGCCTGCCGCGGTCCGGCGGGGCTCATCGGCGCACCGTCGAGCTCCATGGCCCCGGCGTCGGGCCGGTAGATCCCGGAGAGCAGCTTGAGGAGCGTCGACTTGCCCGCCCCGTTCTCGCCCACCAGCGCGAGCACCTCGCCGGGCCGCAGGTCGAGGTGGACGTCGTCGAGCGCGCGGACCCCGGGGAAGGACTTGCTGATTCCCGTGGCACGGAGAAGTGCGGGGCCGTCCGTCACGTGAGCTCCCTTGCGTACGTGCGACACATCCAACCGCAGGCATTCAACCGCAGACATCGGATGCATCTCAAGGGTTCGTGACAGATTTCCTGGGAATTTGCCACGTTCGGCCACCGCGATGGCCAGATAGGTCCGACGTTTACCGCAGCTCTCTCACGCGCGGAACCAGCCCCTCAGCCCGACGCCGGCACGGCCTCCGGCGCGAGCAGCCCGGCGTCCGCGAGCGCCTGCCACAGCTCCCCCGGCACCGCGACGGCGGCCCGCTCCGCCGCCTGCACCGCGTGCTCCGGCGCGCCGAGTCCCACCACGGTGCTCACCACGGCGGGATGGGTGCGCACGTAGGCGAGCGCCGCCTGCGGCAGCGTCACGCCGTGCTCCTCGCACACCGCGGCGATCCGGCGGGCGCGCTCCAGCGGCCCGGCGGCGACGGGCGCGTAGTCGTAGGTCGCGTCCGACGGCGGCCGGTCCTGCGCGAGGAGCCCCGAGTTGTAGACGGCGGCCGCGACGACGGCGACGCCGCGCTCGGCCGCGGCGGGCAGCAGGTCGGCCAGCGCGGGCTGCTCCAGGAGTGTGAACCGCCCCGCGCACATGACGACGTCGACGTCGGTCTCGCGCACGAACCGGGTGAGCATGGCGGACTGGTTCATCCCGGCGCCGATCGCGCCGACCACGCCCTGGTCGCGCAGCTCGGCGAGCGCGGGCAGGGCCTCGTGGGCCGCCTGCGCCCAGTGCTCGTCGGGGTCGTGCAGGTAGGCGACGTCGATCCGGTCCAGGCCGGTGCGCTCCAGGCTCGCCTCGATCGAGGCGAGCACGCCGTCCCGGGAGAAGTCCCAGACCCGGCGCGTGGTGGCGGGCACGTCGAACATCTCGGGGTCGCGCCGGTCGGCGCTCTCGGGCGAGGGGACCAGCAGTCGTCCGACCTTGGTCGAGATCACGAGCTCGTCGCGGGGCCGGGTGCGCAGGTACGCGCCGAGGCGGCGCTCGGACAGCCCGAGGCCGTAGTGGGGCGCGGTGTCGAAGTACCGGATGCCGGCGTCCCACGCGGCCTGGAACGTCGCGTGCGCGGCGTCGTCCGTGGTCGCGCGGTACAGGTTGCCGGCGGGGGCGGCGCCCAGCCCGAGCGTGGTGAGCCGGACGCCGGTGGCGCGCACCTCGGTGGTCAGCATGCGTTGTCCTCTTCGTCCTCATCGACAGCTCGGCGACGGCACCGGCGACGGCGCCAGTGGCACCTGCGGCACCTGCGGCATCGCCGGGCGAAACATCAGATGTATAGCACGAGGCGCGCGGCGACGGAACGGGCGGACCGGCTCGATGGAAGGGGGCGGACCGCCGCGAAGGGGCCCCAGTAGGCTCACCGCGTGACGGCACTGTGGTGGACGGAGTCCGGACCGAGCGACGCCCCCGTCGTGCTGCTGCTGCACGGCGGCGGCATGGGCGCCTGGATGTGGCGCGACCAGGTGGCCGCCCTGCGCGAGCGGTACCGCGTGATCACCCCGGACCTGCCCGGACACGACCACAGCGCCGAGGTGCCGTTCGGCTCCCCGGGCGAGATCGTCGCGGAGCTCGCGGGCCTGCTCGGCGAAGTGAGCCAGGGCTCTGCGGCCAGCACGGAAGCCAGCACAGAAGCCGGCACGGAGACCGGCACGGGAACGCCGGGGACCACCGTCGTCGGCTTCTCGTTCGGCGCCCAGCTCGCCCTCGCGCTGGCCGCCGCGCACCCCGGCCTGGTGGCGCGCGCCGTCGTCGTCAGCGCCCTGGCGGAGCCGATGCCGCTGCCCGGCCTCAGCGCCGGACTGGTCCGGGCGGCGGCCCCGCTCGGCGGGCAGCGCTGGTTCGCCCGCCTCCAGGCCAGGGCCCTGTACGTGGACGACGAGATGTTCGACGACTACCTGCGCACCGCCCGCTCGCTGTCCGCGGCGGACCTGGTCGCGATGACGTCGGCCAACGCGGCGTTCCGGATCCCCGAGGCGTGGGCGCGGTTCCCCGGCGAGGCGCTGCTGCTGGCCGGCGCCGCCGAACCGCGCGCCCTCGTGCACGGGATGCGCGAGCTGCACCGCCGGCTGCCGACGTCCGAGCTCGAGGTGGTCCCGGGCACCGGGCACGGCCTGCCGCTCCAGCGCGCGGACTGGTTCACCCAGCGGCTGCTGGGCTGGCTAGGGCAGGCTGGCTGAGCCAGCCACATTGATTCGGCCAAGTTGACTTCGGTCGGATGTCTCGAGACCGGTCGGTCAACCGACCGGTCTCAACGCATCGGACCGATCTGGATGTGGCCCTCTGGATTGCCCCCTGAATTTGCCCCTCTGGACTTGGCCCCGCGAGCCGCGCGGGGCCAGCTCAGGCGAGGCACAATGCAGGATGACCACTGACGAGAACCCCCCGGTCGACGTCAAGCCCCGCTCCCGACAGGTGACCGACGGCCTCGAGGCCACCGCGTCGCGCGGCATGCTCCGCGCCGTCGGGCTGGGTGACGACGACTTCGCCAAGCCGCAGATCGGCGTCGCGAGCTCCTGGAACGAGATCACGCCCTGCAACCTGTCGCTGGACCGCCTGGCCAAGGCCTCCAAGGAGGGTGTGCACGCCGCAGGCGGCTACCCGCTGGAGTTCGGCACCATCTCCGTCTCGGACGGCATCTCGATGGGGCACGAGGGCATGCACTTCTCGCTCGTGTCCCGCGAGGTGATCGCCGACTCCGTGGAGACCGTGATGCAGGCCGAGCGCCTGGACGGCTCGGTGCTGCTCGCCGGCTGCGACAAGTCGCTGCCGGGCATGCTGATGGCCGCCGCCCGCCTGGACCTGTCCAGCGTGTTCCTCTACGCGGGCTCGATCATGCCGGGCTGGGTCAAGTTGACCGACGGCACCGAGAAGCAGGTCACGATCATCGACGCCTTCGAGGCCGTCGGCGCGTGCTCGCGCGGGCTGATGAGCCAGGAGGACGTCGACCGCATCGAGCGGGCGATCTGTCCCGGCGAGGGCGCGTGCGGCGGCATGTACACGGCCAACACCATGGCGTCGGCGGCCGAGGCGCTCGGCATGTCGCTGCCCGGTTCGGCAGCCCCGCCGGCGGCCGACCGCCGGCGCGACACGTGGGCGCACCGCTCCGGCGAGGCCGTGGTGAACCTGCTGCGCAAGGGCATCACGGCGCGCGACATCCTGACCAAGGAGGCGTTCGAGAACGCCATCGCCGTCGTCATGGCGTTCGGCGGGTCCACGAACGCGGTGCTGCACCTGCTCGCCATCGCGCACGAGGCCGAGGTGGAGCTCACCCTCGACGACTTCTCCCGCGTCGCCGACCGCGTGCCGCACCTGGGCGACCTCAAGCCGTTCGGGCAGTACGTCATGAACGACGTCGACCGCATCGGCGGCGTGCCCGTGGTGATGAAGGCGCTGCTCGACGCCGGACTGCTGCACGGCGACGCCCTGACCGTCACGGGCCGCACCATGGCCGAGAACCTCGCCGACATCGCGCCGCCCGACCCGGACGGCAAGATCCTGCGCGCCATGGACAACCCGATCCACCGCACCGGCGGCATCACGATCCTGAGCGGGTCGCTGGCCCCGCAGGGCGCCGTCGTGAAGTCGGCGGGCTTCGACTCCGACGTGTTCGAGGGCACCGCCCGCGTGTTCGAGCGCGAGCGCGGCGCGCTGGACGCCCTGGAGGACGGCACGATCCAGGCCGGCGACGTCGTCGTCATCCGCTACGAGGGGCCCAAGGGCGGGCCGGGCATGCGCGAGATGCTCGCCATCACCGGCGCGATCAAGGGCGCCGGTCTCGGCAAGGACGTGCTGCTCATCACCGACGGCCGGTTCTCCGGCGGCACCACCGGCCTGTGCGTGGGGCACATCGCCCCCGAGGCCGTCGACGCCGGCCCCATCGCGTTCGTGCGCGACGGCGACCGCATCCGCCTCGACGTGGCGAGCAAGACGCTCGACCTGCTTGTCGACCCCGCCGAGCTCGAGTCGCGGACGACGGGCTGGGCGCCCCTGCCGCACTCCTACCAGCGCGGCGTGCTGGCCAAGTACTCGAAGCTGGTGCAGTCGGCGTCGAAGGGGGCTGTGCTGGAGTGACCGTGCCGGAGTGACTGGGCTTGGAGTGACTGTGCCGGGAGTGACTGTGCCGGGGTAGACAAGCCCACACTGCGGACGAGGTCGTTGCCGAGGGTAACTATCTGGCACGATGGCGGTGTGACGAGCGACGGCGGTACCGGGGACGATCGGGACTTCCGTTTTCGCGACATCGCCGTCGTCGCCTACCTCCCCTCCGTCGTGAGCTCGATCGGGCACGGCGCGGTGATGCCGGTGCTGGCGATCCACGCCGGCAACCTGGGCGCGGCCACGGCGATGGCGGCGTTCGTCGTCGCGCTCCTGGGGATCGGCCAGCTCGCGAACTCGCTGCCCTCGGGCGCGCTCGTGGCGCGGCTCGGCGAGCGCCGCACCCTCGTGATCGCCGGCCTGGTCGACGCCGTGGCGATGATCGTCGCCTTCCTGGTGCCCTCGGTCTGGCTGCTGTGCGTCTGCGTGTTCGTGAGCGGTATGAGCTGGACGGCGTTCCTGCTGGCCCGGCAGGGGTTCCTGATCGACGCGGTACCGGTCAGCCACCGGGCGCGCGGGATGGCGCTGCTGGGCGGTTCGATGCGCCTGGGCATCCTGATCGGCCCGCTGCTCGGCGCGCTGCTGATCCACCTGTTCGGGGTGCGCTCGGTCTTCCTGCTCGCGGCCTGCGCGTCAGTCGCCTCGGCGCTGATCGTGACCCGCATGCCGGACTTCGGCCGGGTGCGCCGGGGCACCGTGCCGCTGCCCGTGCGCTCGGTGCTGTGGGAGCACCGCCGCACCCTGCTCACCCTGGGCGTCGCCGTGATCATCATCGGCGCGTCGCGGTCGGTGCGCACCGGCCTGCTGCCCCTGTGGGCCGACCACGTGCACATCTCCGCCACCGTGGTCTCGCTGCTGTTCGCGGTCGCGGCCACCATCGACATCCTGCTCACCCTGCCGGGCGGCTGGCTGCTGGACACCAAGGGCCGACGGGTGGTGGCCGTCCCGGTGGTGGTGGCCGTCGGCATCGGCTGCCTGCTGCTCCCCCTGGCGGACTCCGCGCTCACCGTCGGCCTGGTGATGGCGCTCATCGCGCTGGGCAACGGGCTCGGCTCGGGCATCGTGATGACGCTCGGCGCCGACGTGGCACCCGAGGAGGGCCGCGCCCAGTTCCTCGGCGGCTGGCGACTGTGCGGCGACATCGGCAACACGGGCGGGCCGCTCCTCGTCTCGGCCGTCGCGGCAATCGCGCCGCTGGCCGCCGCGCCCGTGCTCATCGGCGTGCTGGCGCTGCTCGGCGCGATCTGGGTGGGCCACTGGACCGGCCGGGCCGACAAGGACCGCCGGGCCGGGGGCGGCGCTCCGGCTTAGCCCGGTCTCGTAGCCCCGTCTCGTAGCCCGGTCTCGTAGCCCGGTCTGCCAGGGCAGAGACCGAGCGGAACGACGCCGCCCGTGCCACGGTGAGACCGTGACCGCGCCGCCGGAACCTCTCGACGCCGCCGTCGACGCCCTCTACACGCGGCCGCTCGACGGTTTCATCGCAGCGCGCGACGCCGCGGCCCGCCAGGCAGCCGACGCCGGCGACTCCCTCGGCGCGCAGCGGATCAAGCGCCTGCCCAAGCCGTCGGTCGCGGCCTGGGTGATCAACCACGTGGTGCGCGAACGGCCGGACGACGTCGCGGCGCTGACCACCGTCGGCGACGAGCTGCGGGCCGCGACGCAGGACCGGGACCGCGCCCGCATCCGGGCGCTGGACCACCTGCGCAAGGAGCGCACCGAGGCCCTGGTGGGCGCCGTGCGGCAGGCCGGAGAGGTGGGCGGGCGGCCGGTGTCGGCCGCCGTCCTGGACCGCCTCACCGAGACGCTGACCGCCGCGGTCATGGACGCCGACGCCGGCGCGGCCGTGCGCGCCGGCCGCCTGGCGCGCGGGCTGCAGCACGCCGGGTTCGGCATCGTGGACGAGCTCGGCGAGGAGGCCGACCTGGTGGCGCTGCGTCCCGCGGCGACGTCGGCGGAGGTTCAGGAGGAGCGGCCGGAGGAAACGGCAGACACAGCCGAGCGCGCCGTCGAGGAGACCTCCGCGCAGGTGGACCGCCTGGAGGAGCGGCGCGACGACGTCAGCGACCGCCTCCGCACGGCCGAGGCCGCCGTCGACGACGCGCAGGACGAGGCGACCCGCCTGGACGACGAGCTCGCGCGGCTGACCGAGGAGCGCGACGCGGCGCACCGCACGCTCGACGAGGCCCGGACCGCCGCGGAGGAGGCCCGCGCGGACCTGGCCGCCGTCGAGCAGGAGCTGGACGACGCCGAGGACCGCGCGGCGCAGGCCCGCCGTCGCCGTCGGGCCGCCAGAGGGAAGTAGGCGCGCACGAGCGCTAGCCGCTCCGCACCCGCTCCTCGAACGCCCGCAGCACCCGGACCTGCTGCTCGTTGTAGGTCTGCTCCACGTACTCGGCGAGCAGCGGCGCGCCCGCGTGCCCGATCTCGACGTCCGGCAGGGCGTCGAGCAGCGGCCGGTACCGCTCCGTCATCTCGTCGGCGAGCCGCTCGACGTCGTCGTCCGGGGTGTCGGGGCCCAGCGCCGCGAAGCGCCGGAGCACCTCCGCCGAGCCATCGGTCAGCGGCGCGAGCTGGGCGAGCGTGCGGGTCAGGGCCGCCGTCTGCGCCTCGCCGACGAGGTGGGCGAGCAGGGCGAGCTGCTCGCGCTCGTACCGCACGAGGTCGGGCGCGACGTCGGCGGCCGTGGCCGCCTGGAGCACGGCCTCGTACCGCACCGCGGCCGGCGGCAGGTCGGGCATCGCGCCGTGCTGCCGCAGCACCGCGATCACCGCGCGGCGGCTGGTGAGCCGCCGGATCCCGGCGGCCGCCTCCTCGTCGAGCCGGTCGAGCAGGTCCGCGGCGGCGTCGGGGTCGTCGAGCACCTCCGGGAGCTCGGCGAGCGGAACGCCGAGCTCGGTCAGCCGGATGATCCGCAGCAGCCGCGCCAGGTGCCGCACGTCGTACTCGCGATAGTCGTCGGCGGAGCGGCCCGGCTCCTCGAGGAGCCCGATCTGGTGGTAGTGCCGCAGCGTGCGGATCGTGACGCCGGCGAGTGCCGCCAGCTCGCTGGTACGCATCGCCCCCTCCTTCGTTCGCGGGTCGGTCGCGGGTTCGTTCGTATCGGCAGGCCCCCCGACCGACCGTACTGCGGGGCGGGCCGGGCTTGAGTACGACGCGACGTCAGGGTGTGCACCGGGCGCTCTGTTCACCCGCTCGTGCACCCAGGAGCGAAGGCAGGCGCCCGCGACCCAGCGCCTGGTCGACGCCCTGATCGAGGCGGACAGGACGTCGGCTCGAACAAGGACGTCGACCTGCTCCACGTCCCCGGCGGCGAGCACGCCCTGTACCGGCGGATGCACTACGTGGTGCGCCGCACGTGGGACTACCTCGTCCGCCACCTGCACGGGGTCGAGCCGCCCGCCTACCGGCTCGGCCCGCTCCCGGCGCTCCCGGCGTCTGACCTGGTCTAGCCCTGGCCTAGCCCCGGTCCAGCCCCGGTCCAGCACCCGCGCTGTCTGCCCCTCCGCAGGGGGCCCCACACTGCGGAGGGGTGTTGCACGGCAGCCTTCGTCCCAGACACGAGTGCTACCAAATGCAACGTATCAGCCCGTAATTAACCCCGAGCGCTTGAATGTGACAAACGTCCGCAATGCGCCAGGTGAAATGACCATTCGAATTGCGCCTTTTTCTACCCTTGGATTTCGCATCACGAACACCCCTCACCCGGCCGCGGCAGCATCGCGGCGGCACCGCGGCTGGCGGGCAGCGCCGTGACCAGGAGTTCTACCGTCTCCTCCGCCGACGAGCCCTGCCCCACGACGATCTCGTGCTCCACACGCAGCCGGTCGTCAAGGGTGAACCAGCCGGCCATCTGCTCGGGCGTGAACTCGGCGGACTGCGGCCGGGTGGCGTGCCGCCGCACCGTCTCGTCGAACGGCACGTCCAGGTACGCGCACACCGTCGTGCCGGCGTGGTCGGCGACCAGGCCGGTGAGCATCGGGCCGTAGTGGTCGCCGGCCAGGATGCCCTCCAGCACCACGGAGTAGCCGGTGTCGAGCGCGTGCCGCACCACGGTGTCGATCATCGAGATGTTGGCCCCGCCGGGCACGTCCTTCTCCCACATCAGCACGCGGCGCAGGTAGTCCTGCTGCACGAGCGCCGTCCCGCGGCCCATCCGCCGGCGCAGCGCCGCCGCGACCGTGGACTTGCCCGCTCCGGAGGGGCCGCGCACGACGACGAGGCTGGTCTGCCGGCTGCCGGTCACGGCCGGCTCAGACATTGCTGGCCGGATCGGACATTGCCAGCCGCATCAGACCGTGCCGGCCGGGTCAAGCCTTGCCGCCACTGAGCGCGAGCGTGCCGCCGAGGCCGATCATCATGCCGCCGCCGGTGGCCCGGATCGCGGCGAGCCGGCGCGGCGACGACGCGAACCACGAGCGGGCGGCGCCGGCCAGCAGCGCCCAGATGCTGTCGAAGACCAGCGCGACCAGCGTGAAGACCAGGCCGAGCACCATCATCTGCAGCGGCACCTGCCCGGCACGCACGTCCACGAACTGGGGCAGCGCGGCGACGAAGAACACGATCGTCTTCGGGTTGGTCACGCCCACCACGAAGCCCTGGCGCAGGATCGCCCAGCGGGACGGCGTCCGGCGCCCGGCACCTGCGCCCGTCCGGACCCCGGCCCCGGCCCCGGCCCCAACCCCAGCCCCAGCCCCGGCGTCCGGCTCGGCGCCGTCGCGACGGTGCCGGATCGCCTGGACGCCCAGGTAGACCAGGTAGCCGGCGCCGAGCAGCTTGATGACCGTGAACACCACGATCGACTCGGCCACGACCGTGCCCACGCCGAGCGCGACGGCCGCGACCAGCGGCAACGCGCCGAGCTCGTTGCCGAGCACGCTCAGCAGCCCGCCGGGGCGGCCCAGGGAGAGCGAGCGTCCGACGACGAACAGGACGCTCGGCCCGGGAATCACGATGAGGATCACCGACGCCACCACGAAGGCGACGAGGGTCTCGAAGGCCGGCATGGGCTCACCTTATGACCCGGCCATATGGCGCGGCCAGGACCGGGCCAGGACCCTGCCAGGACCCGGCCAGGACGGCCCACCCGGAGTCTTACTCCCCGCTCGTGTGCACCCCTTCGAGCTGGTCGGCCCGGCGCACGTGCCGGGTGACCCATGGCCCGAGCAGCGCGAGCACGGCCGCGAAGCCGAGCGCGACCAGGCCGATGCCGCCGAAGTAGGCGGTGTCGGACGCGCCCTCGGTCGCCTGCACGAGCTGCGCCGTGATGGCCTGCCCGGCGGCGGGCGCGAGGAACCAGAGCGCCATCGCCTGCCCCTGGTAGGCGCGCGGCGCGAGCAGCGTGGTCGCGGCCAGGCCCACCGGCGAGAGGCACAGCTCGCCGAGCGTCTGGATCACGTACACGACCACCAGCACCCAGCCGGGCGTCAGGTTGTCGCCCGCGATGGCGGACGCCCCGGCCAGCACCAGGAACGAGAGGGCCGCGAGCGCCAGGCCGATCGCGAACTTGTACGGCGTCGGCGGGCGGTCCTTGGTGCGGACCCAGAGCCAGGCGAACACGGGGGCCAGGATGATGATCGAGGCGGGGTTGATCGACTGGAAGAACTCGGGGCTCACGGTGAACCCGAGCACCTCGCGCGAGGTCCGGTCGGCGGCGAAGGTCGCGAGCGTCGTCGCCGCCTGCTCGAAGATCATGAAGAAGAGCATCGCGGCCACGAACAGCGGGATGTAGGCGACCAGGCGGGGGCGTTCGGCGTCGGTCACGCGTGGCGAGCGGTACATGGTGATGAAGAACGCGATCGGGGCGAGGAACGCGATGTAGCTGAGGGCGTCGATCAGGGCGTGCACGCCCCAGCCGCCGGCCACGAGCACGGCGATGAGGTACACCACGACGACGGCGCCGAAGATGATCGCGAACATGCGCACCAGCGCCGGCCGTTCCCCCGGCTGCACGGGGTTGGGCACGATGTCGCCCGCGCCCTGCAGGTTCTTGCGGCCCAGCACGAAGAACACGAGCGCGATGCCCATGCCGATCGCGGCCACGGAGAACGCGGCGTGGTAGCCCCAGACGGCGCGCACGGCGCCGACGATGATCGGCGAGAAGAACGAGCCGATGTTGATCCCCATGTAGAAGATCGAGAACGCCGACTCGCGCCGCGGGTCCTGCCGGTTGTACAGCGCGCCCACCATGGACGACACGTTGGGCTTGAGCAGGCCGGTGCCGAGGGCGACGAGCACGATGCCGAAGTAGGAGAACCCGGCGGCGGGGACCGAGAGGCACACGTGCCCGGCCGCGATGATGATGCCGCCGTAGAGCGTGGAGCGGCGGGCGCCGATCAGCCGGTCGGCGAGCCAGCCGCCCACCACGGACAGCAGGTAGACGCCGGTGCCGTAGATCGAGACGACGGCCTCGCCGAGCGTCTGGTCGAGGCCGAGGCCGCCGTTGGCGATCGTGTCGGTCAGGTAGTAGACGAGGATCGCGCGCATGCCGTAGTAGCTGAACCGCTCCCACAGCTCCGTCGTGAACAGCGTCATCAGGCCCAGGGGATGCCCGAAGAACCGGCGGTCGCCCGCCAGCGCGGCGGGCGGTGTCTGGTCCGGTCCGGTTCCTGACGGCGGTGTCGCCGAGCCTGTGCTCATCACCCGATCGTCGGTGCGTTGCGGGCGGGGCGCACGTCGGGCGGGAAAGTCTGCGCGGGGTCGTCACCGCCGGGCCGGCGCGCCGGCTAGCGGGGCCGCCCCCAGAGCATCCGCCCGATCACCCGCCGGCGCACCACCACACCGACGTGCGCAGCCAGCGCCGCGAAGAAGCAGAGGTGCGCCGCGATGTGCAGCGGCAGCAGGTCGGTGCTGCCCACGACCAGCGCGATGCCGGTCGCCGGGACCACGAAGAGCATCGCGAGCAGGATCCGCTCGGCCCAGTGCATGATCTTGCGGTCCGTGTCGGTGAGCCGGGGGTCCCAGGGCGGCAGCGTCGTCATCCGGCGCCACACGAGCCGCAGCACGCCGACGGCGATGATCGCGAGGCCCAGCAGCACGTGCCAGGCAGGGAGCGCGAGCGGGCCGACCAGGCTGTTACCCGACCCGCTGCCCACGCCACCCACGCCGCCGCCCGACCAGAGATCCGACCAGGCGGAAACCACGGCCTCGTCGGCGTCCTGCTCCCGCAGGTCCTGCGCCCGCTCGCAGCTCTCCTCGAGCTGGTCGAGCCGCTCCTCCTCGGCGTCGGTGGTGTCGCCGCCGCTGCGGTCCTCCCCCGGCGGGTCGCAGTCGACGGCGGAGACGCCGGCGCCGTCGGATGCATTGTCGGCCAGGTCGTCCCCGTCGTCGTCCATCGCGTAGCCGACCGCGAACTGGGTCACCAGCAGGGCGACCGTCCCCCAGTGCAGGACCTTCGTCACGATGCCGTAGCCGTGCTCGCCGTTGCGCCACCTCATGCGGGCAACCTCACCGTACGGGGGCGCGGCCGTCCAGCCTTTCGCCCAGGCCTCGCCCACTCCTTCACCCGGACCGCCCTTCACCCACGGCGCTCCTTAGGCTGGAGGGATGACGACTCGCCCCTACCGGTCGACCCTGCGCGAGCAGGCCGCGGCCTCCACGCGCGCCTCGATCCTGGACGCGGCCGAGGAGCTCTTCGCGCAGGACGGCTTCGCCCGCGTGACGATCGGCCGCATCGCGCAGGCAGCCGGCGTGGCCCAGAACACCGTGTACGTGGCGTTCGGCAACAAGGTCGGCCTGGTGCGCGGGCTGACGGAGCGGGCCTCGGGCGAGGACAGCATCCAGGAGACCCTGGCGGCCATCGAGGCTTCCGACGACGCCGGCACGATCGTCGACCTCGCGGTGCGGAGCACCGGCGACTTCGTGCACCGGCACCAGAGGCTGATGACGGTGCTGATCGTCAACGCGGCCGCGGACCCGGAGATCGGCGCGACGTTCCAGGGCACGGAGCGGGTGCTCCGCGAGCGCTTCGGCCTGATCCCCGCGCGGCTCGCGACGCTGGGCGCACTGCGCCCGGACCTGAGCGTCGACCGGGCGACCGACCTGCTGGCCTACTACCTGAGCCCTGAGTCCTGGCTGCGGCTGGCCGCGCTCGGCTGGGACCCGGACGCCGGCGGGGCCTGGCTGCGGGGACAGCTCCGGCTGGCGCTGCTCGGAACGGATTCAGAGTAGTCCTACACTAATCAATGTGCGCATACTCTTCTCAAGCACCCCTGCTCACGGGCACCTGCTGCCCCTGCTCCCCCTCGCCCGCGCGTTCCGCGACCGCGGCGACCAGGTCGCCGTCCTGACCGCGGGGGCCTTCGCCCCGCTGCTCGACGCCGAGGGCATCGAGCTCGTCGCCGCCGGACCCACCGCCGACGTCCTGTTCGCGGAGTCCGGACGCCGGACCGGCGTCGACGCCGCCGCGGACCCCCGCCCGGAGGCCGTCGCGGACTTCTTCGCCGGCACCCGCGTGGACCTCACCGCCGACGACGCCGTGGCCGCCGCCCGCGCGTTCGCCCCCGACCTGGTCGTGGCCGAGGCCCTGGACTTCGTCGGCCCGCTGGTGGCCGCCGCGCTGGACGTCCCCCACGCGACGATGGCGTTCGGCCCGGCGATCCCCGCCGAGTTCACCGACGGCATGCACGCCCTGGTGGCGAGCCGCTACGCCGACCGCGGCCTCGCGGCCGTCCCGGCCCGGTGGTACCTCGACCCGTGCCCCGACCTGCTCCAGCCGCCGGGCTGGCAGGCGCCCGCGAACCGCGTCCAGGTCCGGCCGGAACCGCACCAGGGGCCGAACGCTCCGGGTGCGGGCTCGGAAAACGGCTCGGAAGCAGTCTCGGAAGCAGTCTCGGAAGCAGTCTCGGAAGCAGTCTCGGAAGACACGAACGCAACGCGCGGCGAGCGCCCCCGGGTGCTCGTCACGTTCGGCACGCACTTCTCCGACCCGGCGACCCTGACCCCGATCCTCGCCGAGCTGCGCACCGTCGGCGTGGACCTCGTCGTCACGCTCGGCCTCACGGCGACCGCCGCGGACTACGCGCTGCCCGGGGAAGACGCTGCTGGAACGAACGCTGCTGGAGACATCACGTTCGCGCCCTTCACCCCCCTCGCGGACCTGCTGCAGGACGTCGACTTCGTCGTCACCCACGGTGGCGCCGGCACGACCCTCGGCGTCCTGTCCCGCGGCCTCCCGCTCGTGGTGGTCCCGCAGGGCGCCGACCAGTTCCTCCAGGCCGCCGTGGTCGGCGCGACCGGCACCGGCATCGCCGTGCAGCCGGGCCCGGACGTCCCGGAGACGGTGGCCAAGGCGGCCGTGACCCTCCGCACCGACCCGAGCTACGCCGAGGCCGCGGCCAAGGTGGCCGCCGAGATCGCGACCATCCCGACGCCGTCCGAGGTAGCCACCCGCCTGGCGGAGGCTCTTCCTGAACCGGCCCGTTCCTGAAGTAGCCCGTTCCTGACCCAGCCCGCTCCTGACCCAGCCCGCTCGTCGAGCGCTGGGTCAGGACGGCGCCGGCCCCGTCGAGCCCCGCCAGATGATCGTGTTCAGCGGGCCGTCCGACGCCGCCTCGGCCCCGCGGGCGGTCTCCGCGCCCGGCTGGAGCGTCGCGACCAGCCGCGCCATCGCCGCCCGGCCCAGCTTGCGGTGGTCGACCCGGACCGTCGTCAGCGTGGGCTCGAGGTACGCCCCGAGCTGGTTGTTGTCCCAGCCGGTCACGCTCAGGTCCCCCGGGATGGTCCAGCCGCGTTCGCGGGCGCCCAGCACCACCCCGGCCGCGCCGACGTCGCTCGCGGCGATGATCGCGGTCGGGTGGTCCTCCTCCGGCAGGGAGAGCACGGCCGCGCGTGCACCCTCGGCCGACCAGTCGCTCTCCAGCACCAGCGCGGGACCCAGCCCGAGCCGTTCGACCGTGGCGACGAAGACGTCGCGGCGTCCGCGGGCGGAGGCGTAGTCGAGCGCGCCGGTCACGTGCGCGAACCGCCGGTGGCCCAGCTCGGCCAGGCGCACCACGAGGTCCTCGACCGGTGAGCCGTCGGCGAGCTCGCCCACACCGCGGAACTTGTCGTCGTAGTCCGCGGACACGACGATCGCGGCCCGCTCGGGGAACCGCCCGCCCGACCCGGGCGGCAGCGGCGCGAGCGCGAGCACGCCCTCGACCTGCCCGGAGTCGGCGAGCTCGAGAACCCGCTCGAACCGGTCGACCGGCGACCCCTCCACACTGAACGCCTCGATTGTGTACCCGTGCTCGTGGGCCACCTCCATCACGCCGCTCAGGATCTGCGGCGGACCGTAGGTGGCCACCGCCGGCAGCAGCACGGCGACCCGGCCGCTGCGCCGGGTGCGCATGGACCGCGCGGTCAGGTTGGGCCGGTAGTCGAGCTCCTCGACCGCCTGCCGCACGCGGGCCACCGTCTCGGGCCGCATCTTCGCGTCGTGCCGCAGGTAGCGCGAGACGGTCTGGTGGGAGACACCGGCGGCCTTGGCCACCTCCCAGATCGTCGCGCGACGTCTCGCCGTCGAACTATCCGTCGAGCTCTCGTTCACCATGCCCCATCCTCGCTGATCATCAGGGCCCTCCGGACACCGCCCGGTGAGAGACCCTTGCGAAGTGATCGATCACCTCCTAGCCTAACCCGCGAACGGTGATCGATCACTCTGCAACGGAGCAGCCGTGGAACAACGATGTACCAGGCCCTCTGCCGTAGTCCACGGCACGGGACCTGCAGAACGCGACAACCAGCAGCGCGTGCCGACCAGCACCACCCGGACCCCGTCCGGCAGGTCGTCCGCGCCCGGGGCACGCCCCGGGCCGCCTGCCCGATCACCGAGGAGCATCACGATGCCCGAGCCCTTGCCTGAGAGCGCGTCTGTCGCGCCCACGGCCCTGCCACTCCCGGCTCTGCCCGCAGCTCTGCCCGCGGCTCTGCCCGCAGGACTGGCGGCAGCCCTGTCCGCAACCCGCGCGCCAGGGATCCCGGGATGACCGCGGTCGAGGAGCCCCGCACGGGGCGAGCCAGGACGCTGCGCCCGAACTCAGACAGCTCGGCGCCAGGCGGCACCGGCCCGCAGCCCGCCCGCCGCCGCCAGTCGTGGTGGCAGCGACTGGTGCGCGACCGCGCCGTCCTGCTCCTGGCGCTGCCGGGCATGGCGGTCATCATCGTCTTCCAGTACCTGGCGCTCGGCGGCAACGTCATCGCGTTCCAGGACTACCAGCCGTACCTCGGCATCGGGCGCAGCCTGTGGGTCGGGTTCGAGAACTTCCAGATCCTGTTCTCGGGCGACCCGGAGTTCCTGAGCGCGCTGCGCAACACCCTGGTCATCACCCTGCTGCAGACGGTCTTCGTCTTCCCGGCGCCGATCATCCTGGCGCTGCTGCTGCACAGCCTGGTGTCCAACCGGGTGCGGCAGATCGTGCAGTCGGTGCTCTACCTGCCGCACTTCCTGTCCTGGGTGATCGTCGTCGCCGTCTTCCAGCAGGTGCTCGGCGGGGCCGGGCTGCTCAACAACTTCCTGCGGTCGCACGGGTGGGAGCCCATCGACATCATCGGCAACTCCGACGCGTTCTACGCGCTGATCACCTCGCAGGTGATCTGGAAGGACACCGGGTGGGCCACCATCCTGTTCCTCGCGGTGCTCGCCGGCATCGACAAGTCGCTGTACGAGGCCTCGGCCGTCGACGGCGCCTCCCGCTGGCGGCAGACCTGGCACATCACCCTGCCGGGCATGCGGCCGATCATCATCATGCTGCTCATCCTCAAGCTCGGCGACTCCCTGAGCGTCGGGTTCGAGCAGCTCATCCTCCAGCAGCAGGCGGTGGGCCTCGGCGTGTCCGACGTGCTGGACACCTACGTCTACAACCAGGGCGTCCTGGGCGGGTTCTGGGGCGTCGCGGCCGCCGTCGGACTCGTGAAGGGCCTGATCGGCCTGGCCCTGGTCCTCGTCGCCAACAAGACCGCCCACGCCTTCGGCGAGGAAGGGGTGTACCGAGCATGAGCGCGACCACCACTGTGAGAGAACCCCGCACAACCGGACCGGACGGCGGCCGACGCCCCCGCACGCGCCCCGTGATCGACGGCGTGGCCATGCCCGGCCCGTTCGAGCGCACGGTCAAGGGCGTCGTCCTGACCATCGCCTGCGCGCTGGTGATCCTGCCGTTCGTCGGCATCATCTCCACCAGCCTGGCCACGCCGGAGCAGGTCACGGAGGCGGGCGGCTTCGTGCTGCTGCCCACCGGGATCGACCTGAGCGCCTACCAGATGATCTTCGCCGGCGGCGTGGTCACGCAGGCGCTCTGGATCAGCATCCTGGTCACCGCGATCGGCACCACGCTGAGCCTGGCCCTGACCACGACGCTCGGCTGGGCGCTGAGCCGCAAGGGCGCGTTCGGCGTGCGGGCGATGCTGCTCGTGGTGCTGATCAGCCTGCTCTTCAACCCCGGGATCATCCCCAGCTACCTCGTGGTCCAGCAGCTCGGCCTGCTGGACACCCTGTGGGCGCTGATCATCCCGACGTCGGTCTCCGCGTTCAACGTGGTGGTCGTGCGGGCGTTCTTCGTGCAGCTGCCGAACGAGGTGATCGATGCCGCCCGCATCGACGGCGCCACCGAGTGGCAGCTCTTCTGGCGCATCGGCCTGCCGCTGTCCAAGCCCGTCCTCGCCGTCGTCGGCCTGTTCTACGGCGTCGGCTACTGGAACGCGTTCTTCAACGCGCTGCTCTACATGTCGGACGCGAGCAAGTGGCCCCTGCAGCTCGTGCTGCGCACCTACGTGGTGGACGGCGCCCAGCTCGGCTCGCAGGACCTCGGCATCGACGCCGCGTCCCTGCCGCCCCAGACGTCGCTGCAGATGGCGATCCTCGTGGTCTCCATCGTGCCGGTGCTGCTGGTCTACCCGTTCCTGCAGCGCCACTTCGCCAAGGGCATGCTCACCGGCGCCGTGAAGGGCTGACCCGGTTTTCGTACCTGCTTTCCGTACCTGCTTTCCGTACCTGCTTTCCCCCCACTCGATGAGGAGTAGTCATGAACCGTTTGCTCACGGAGACCAACATCAGCCGCCGGAGCCTGCTGATGGGCGGCATGGGCCTCGGCGCGTTCGCCGTGCTCGGCCTCGCCGGCTGCAGCAACGAGGGCCGCGGCGGCGGCGCCCTGACCGGCAACGCCACCGTCGCGCTACCCACGTACGTCCCGTACGACGGCGTCCCGATGGACATCAAGGGCACCGACGGGGTGCCCGACACGATGCTCAAGTACCCCGCCAGCCCCCAGAAGGTGACCAGCGGCCAGCCGGGTGACGGCGAGGACGTCGGCATCTTCGGCCTGACCAACACGCCGGTGCCGCCGGGGGCCGACAAGAACGAGTACTGGCAGGCACTGCACGAGCGGCTCGGGTTCGCGCTGAGCATCGCGCTCACGCCCGCCGGCGACTACTCCGACCGGTTCCAGACGACGGTGGCCGGCGACCGGCTGCCGGACATCTTCGAGATGTTCGCGGGCGACGTCCCCGGCCTCCCGAGCCTGCTGGAGGAGCGCGCGACCGACCTGACCGAGTTCCTCTCGGGCGACGCCGTGAAGAAGTACCCGTTCCTGGCGAACATCCCGACCGAGAGCTGGCAGTCCTGCGTCTACAACGGCAAGATCTTCGCCGTCCCGGTGCCCCGCGGCCCGGCGCAGAGCAACGTGTTCTACGCGCGCCAGGACTGGTTCGAGGCCGAGGGCATCGACCCGAACGTGACCTCCGCCGAGGAGTTCTACGACCTGTGCAAGGAGCTCTCGGGCGGCAACACCTGGGCGCTCGGCCGCGTGCCGCTGGGGCACCTGCGCCAGATGTACGAGATCCCGAACGGCTGGTCCGAGGACGGCGGCAAGCTCACCAGCGCGAACCTGCACGAGCGCCAGCAGGAGGCACTGGAGCTCGGCCGGCGCCTGGTCGCCGACGGGTTCGTGCACCCGGACGGCGTGCCCGCCACCCAGCCGCAGCGCAAGACCTGGCTCGTGAACGGCACCATCCGCATGCTCGACGACACGTTCAGCGCCTGGCCTGACTTCTCGAACTACCCGATCGACGAGAACTTCCGGCTCTCCGTCGCGGCGCCCCCGCTCGCCGAGGGCGGCGGCACCGCGGGCATCCACCTCGGTGCGCCCGTGCAGAACATCACGTCGATCAGCAAGAAGTCCGAGGGCCGTGTCGAGGCGCTGCTCGACGTGATCAACTATCTCGCCGCCCCGTTCGGCTCCGAGGAGCACCTGTTCCGGACGTACGGCGTCGAGGGCGTGCACCACGAGCTCGACGGGACCGACCCGGTGCTCACCGACCAGGGCCGCACCGAGATCCAGCTCGGGCTCAAGTACGTGGTCGAGGGCCCCTGGGTGAACTTCCAGGCCGGTGACCCCGACGTCGCGCAGGCCGAGCACGACGCCCAGGCCGCCGTCGTGCCGACCGCCGTGGCCAACCCGGTGCAGGGCCTGTTCAGCGACACGGCCAGCCGCAAGGGCGGCCAGCTCGGCGAGAAGCTCGCCTCCGTGGAGTCGGACATCCTGGCCGGGCGCAAGCCGGTCACCGCCTGGGCCGACGCCACCAAGGCGTGGGCCAAGGGCGGCGGCGACAAGATCCGCGACGAGTACCAGACGGCACTGGCGGAGCGCCAGGGCTGAGGTCCCGCCCCTACCGCGCTGCCGGCGCTCAGCCATCTCTGCGCTCCGGGCAGGACGTGGCCGTCGAACGTAGGGTTCGTCGGCTCAAGAGCGCTCTTGAGC
>NZ_JBHVEG010000093.1:0-25068 GCF_042802395.1 Promicromonospora sp. NPDC057488 | reverse complement strand
CGACGCTCTCGGGTTTGTGACACACAAACTGTACACCAGGGGGACCTGTAGGTCTGACACGTCGGGGAGCGCTCCGCTCGGGGTGGGGATCATCGGGATGGGCGGCATCGGCGCGATGCACGCCCGGGCGCTCGGTGAGCTGAGCGGACGGGCGCGGCTCGTCGCGTACAGCGGCCGGGCGCGCCCGCCGGCGGGTCCGGGGAAGCGGGACCTGCCGGCGGCGCGGCTCGCCGCGCACGAGGTGATCACCCACCCCGACGTCGACGTCGTGGCGATCTGCACCCCGAGCGGCACCCACGCGGCGCTCGCGCTGGCCGCGCTCGAGGCCGGGCGGCACGTCGTCGTCGAGAAGCCGCTCGCGCTCGACGTCGACGACGCGCTGCGGGTCGCCCGGGCCGCGCACGAGCGCGGACTGAGCGTCTCGATGATCGCCCAGCGCCGCCAGGAGGCCGAGCACGTCGCGCTCAGGCGGGCCCTCGACGACGGCGCGCTGGGCGAGCTGCGGATCGCGACGACGCACGTGCACTGGCACCGCGACGACGCCTACTACCGCGCGGCGGGCTGGCGGTCCACGACGGCGCAGGGCGGCGGGTCGCTGATGAACCAGGGCGTGCACAACGTGGACCTGCTGCGCTGGCTGTGCGGCCCGGTCGAGTCGGTGACGGCACAGTCGGGAACCCTCGCGCACGCGATCGAGGCCGAGGACACGACCGTGGCGACCCTCCGGTTCGCCTCCGGCGCGCTCGGCGTGGTGACCACGACGACGGCGACGCCGCCCGGGTTCCCCGCGACGATCGCCCTGTTCGGCTCCCGGGGCTCGGCCGAGCTCGGCCAGGGGGAGGTGCGCCGCTGGGACGTGCCGGGGGTGCCCGAGCCGCGGCCCGGCCGGACCACGAGCGGTGCCGCCGCACCGCTCGCGATCGGGCACGCGGGACACCTGGCCCAGTGGACGCGGATCCTCGACGCCCTGGAGACTTCAGCGCCGGTGCCGGTCGGCGCCGACGACGCACTGGAGACGGTCCGGCTGCTGTGCGCGATCCAGCAGGCCGCGGCGACCGGGACGACGGTGCGGCCGGCGGACCTGGGGGACCTGGGGGACCCACCAGGGTGACGAGTGCCCGTCGCCCCTACGGGGAGGTCGCCCCTACGGGGAGCTCGCGGACGCCGCCAGCGTGTCGGCGATCGACGTCGCCCACGCGTCGATGGCGTCCCACTCGCGGAAGTCCCCCTGGGGCATGGCGTCCCGGATCCCCGGCATCCACGCGATGATCCGGTCGGCCCCACGGACCTTGTCATGGTCGTACGCACCGCGGAACACCTGCGTCCCGCGCGGGTGCAGGAGCTCCGCGTACTGCTTGAACTGCTTGGGCTCCGCCCCCTTCAGGACGTCCTTGCCCTCCTTGTCGACCTTCTCGGTGCCGAGCGGTCCGCTGCTGAACAGCCATACCGGGTGCGCGGCGATCTCGTCGGCGTTGCGCTCCACGAGCTTCCTGGCCTCCTTGCGCCAGTTGAACTCGTACACCGCCGACCCGACGACATAGGCGTCGTAGCCGGCCACCTCAGCCACATCGGTGCACTTCGCGACCTCGACCTCCAGCCCGCGCCCGCGCAGGGCCGCTCCTATGCGTTGCGCGATGCCCTCGGTCGCTCCGTACTTGCTCTCGTAGGCCACCAATACCTTCATCGGACTCAGCCTCCTTCGAAGCACTGCACGTGCGCCGTCTTCATCGTAGGCACGCCCGGCCGAACACCGTTGGGTGGGCCGCGGCGCGTGGTGCGGGAACCACGAAGGCCCCCGCCGCAGGGCGGGGACCTTCGTGTCCTACCGTGGACTACCAGGCCGGACCGCTCAGCGGCGGGCGTGCACCGCGAACGCGTCGATCACCGTCTCGGAGAAGGTGGCTCCCGCCGCGTCCCGTGCCTCGGAGCGCAGCGAGACCGTCGTCGACCCCGGCGGGGTCATGACGGTGGCGCTGTAGGCGCCGGCCGTGGCATGGCCCGGGCCGTGCCCCGACGGCCTGGTCACGCGCACCGGCGTCCAGTGCTCGCCGCCGTCCGTGGAGGACCACAGCTTGAGGCTCGTCACGGGTGCGGCCCCGGCGGCGCCGTCCTGGTGCGAGACCTGGAGGTCCAGCTCCGTGGAGCGCCGGCTCGCCGTGTTGTACGCGTCCAGGCCCTGCACGCCGTAGTCGAGCTGGAGCAGCGGCAGCACCTCCGGCGCCTTGCTGCTGCCCGAGGCGAAGCCCCACTCGGTCGTCACGTCCGTCGAAAGCGGCCACCACGGGGTGTCGCGGTGCGTCTCCAGCCGGATGCGGAACCGCTCCTTGCCGGTGCCGACGTCCGGCGTCGCGTACGTGCCGAACGTGTCGTCCGTCAGCAGGTCGTCGCCCCGCCAGACCCGGAACCGGCCCGTGGAGGCCTCGTCCGGACCCCACTCCTGGGCGTGGCCCTCGCCGTCGACCCGGTACGGCAGGTTGATCCCGAGGGTGCTGCCGTCGCGGTAGACCGCGGCGTCCTGCGGGACGGCCGGGGACGCCCAGAACCCGCCGTGGTGCACCTGGGCGTTGTACGTCTCCTTCGGCTGCTTCCCGGGCGAGTAGGTCACCGCCTCCCCGTCGATCCACGCCGGCCAGGCGTTCAGGCCCTGGGCTGCGGTGGAGCCGCGCTGGAACCGCACCCCGGGCTCGGTCGAGTAGTAGACCGTCCGCCCGCTCACCGCGCCGGTGGTCCACGACTGCTGCCACCCGCTCATCGTGCTGCCGCTCGTGATGGTGAGCCGCTCGGCGTTCCGCAGGCCCGGCGCGAACGGCTTGAACGACCGCAGCTCGGTCTCGACCGCCGCGAGGTCCTTGGCCGAGGGCCGGTAGGTGAGCGAGCGGGGGAGCGTCCGCCCCTGCTCGCTGTAACCCAGCGCGTACTGGTAGGACGGCGTCGCGCGGCCAGTGCCCCGCAGCGTCGCGCCCCGGTGGGCGGCCTCGACGAGCTTCAGCCCGAGGTCGCGCTTCAGCGTCAGCGTCGGCACGGCCTGGTCGCTCATGGTGTTGATCGTCCGGTTGTCGACCTGGTGGTAGAACGGGCCCGGGGTGGACCCGTACACGATCACCGCCACGGCCCCTGCGTCCGCCGCGGCCTGCGACTGCGGGTTCAGCGTGAGGTCGCCGGTGTCCTCGACCAGCACGAAGGCGCCGTCCGCGTGCACGGCGGCCAGCTCCTCGTTGGTGCCCGTCCCGCCGTCCACGAGCCGCGCCGACATCCGGCCCGCGTACCGCGGGGACCGGACCGCGTTGCCCAGCTCGCGCGACACGTCGAGCGTCCGGCCCCTGCCCACGGCGGCGACGTCGAGCAGCGGCTGGTCCAGCAGGTACCGCGACGTCACCGTGGTCTCGCCCGCGAGCGGGCCGGCGTCGCGCAGCACGTACGCGGCGAGGTCCATGCCGCCGGTGTAGTCGCCGGTGCTGAACGAGGTGCCCGTGGTCACCGGGCCGCTGCGGCCCGGCAGGTCGCGGACCAGGTCCGAGGCCAGGGCGCGAGGCGCCACCTTCTTCGGCGTCTCCATGCGCACCGGTACCGCCGTGCTGCCGTCCAGCGTGAGCGTGGCGTCACCGGCCGTCAGGTCGGCGTCGCGCGTGAAGCTCACGACGCCGTCGAAGAAGGCGGCCGACGGCGACACCGCGTCGAAGAGCTGACCCTGGACCGCGTAGCGGCCGGCGGGCAGGCGCACCTCGGCGACGCCGTCGGTGAACTGGAACCACTGGTTCACGGCGGGGTCGTCGATGCCGTGGACCCAGCCCGCGTCCGGGTTGCCGGCCGGCTGGCCGCCGAGGCGGCTCGCCTCGATGCGCAGCGTGTACATGTCCGGGTCGCTCTGGAACGCCAGCACGGTCCGTACGGCGGGGAACCCGGCCCCGGTCGCGCGGAGCACCCCGGCGAAGACGTCGGGCTCGTCGGAGCGCGGGTCGATCGTCACGTCCGCGGTCGCGGAGCCGTGGGCGGGGATCGTCAGGGTGTCCGCGGACAGGGACGCCACGCCCGCGGGGACGGGCACGCCGTCGCCCGCGTTGACCGAGAGGGCGAGGTCCACGTCGACGGCGGTGCCGGAGTCGTTCGTGTACGTGACCGTCTGCGTGCGCGGCGTCTGCTCGGCGCGGGGCGAGTCGAAGAGCCCGAACGACAGCGAGGCGGGGGTCGCGTAGACGGCCTCGCCGATCGCGCCGGGCACCCAGGCGCGGCCCGCGCCCTCGGCGAACACCGAGTTCCCCGCCGGCTGGGCCGAGCCCATGAGCACCGACTTCAGGGCCTCGCCGTCCAGCTCCGGCCGGGCCTGCTTGAGCAGCGCGGCCGCCCCGGCCACGTGCGGGGTCGCCATCGACGTGCCGGACATGGCGGCGTAGTGGTCGCCGACCGGCACGTCGGGGGTCGTCCCGGCGGCGCGGGCGGCGACGATCCCGTCGCCGGGCGCCGCGATGTCGGGCTTGATCGCGTAGTCGCCGAACCGCGGTCCCATCGAGGAGAAGTACGCGATGTCGTCGGAGTCCGTCACCGCACCGACCGTCAGGGCGCTGTCCGCGGTGCCGGGGGTGGTGACGGTGAACGGGGTGCCCCAGTTGCCCTCGTTGCCGGCCGCGATGGTGACGAGGGTGTCGTAGCGCTCCGAGATCGAGTCGACGGAGAGGGCCGCGGGGTCGGTGCCGTCGGTGTACGCGCCCCGCACGCCCAGGCTCATGTTGATGACGTCCGCGCCGTTCGACGCCGCCCACTCCATGGCGTCGATGGCCCAGGACTCGTCGCCCTCGCCGTCGTCGTTCAGGACGCGGCCGTTCAGCAGCCGGGCGCCGGGCGCGACGCCGCGGTTCTCGCCGTCGGACGCCTCACCGCTGCCCGCGATGATCGAGGCGACGTGCGTGCCGTGGCCGAGGGCGTCGTGCGTGCTGCCCGAGCCGGTGAAGTCCCGTTCGAGGGCCACGGTGCCCTGGTCCAGGTCGGGGTGGGTGGTGTCGATGCCGGAGTCCAGGACCGCGACGGTCACCCCGGTGCCGTCGATGCCGAGGTCCCAGGCGTCGGTCGCGCCGATCTGCGGCGTGGAGTCGGCGTCGGACACCTCCAGCGGGGCGTCCAGCCACACCTTGCTCACGGTCCGGCCGTCCTCGACGGCGTCCACGAGCGGGCGGGCGCCGTCCGCCGGGACGTCGCCCGCGACCGCGTCGATCGACTCCAGGGTCCGGTCGACGTCGAGGTCGAGCTTCTCCCAGGTCGGCTCCGTCGACCGGGCCGCGCGGGCGGTGGTGGTCTGCACGATCACCGGCAGGCCGGTGTCCGCGCCGACGTCCTGTGCCGTGTCCTGCGCCGCCTCCAGGGCGGTGACGTCGAACAGCCGGAGGTCCAGCTTCGCCGGCACCAGGTCGGCGACGTCGGACGGGACGACGAAGTAGTGGCCCGCAGCGTCGCCGAAGGCGGCGTAGCTGACCGGTCGGCCGTCGGGCCGCGGCGCGGCCTCGAACCCGACGGTCGGCGTGCCGTCGTCGGCGGTGCTGGTGGTGACCCGGTCACCGGTGACGAGGACGACGTCGGTGTCCGGGACCGAGGGTGGGGTCTCGGTCTCGGTCCCGGACACCGCGGCCGGCGACGCGGCGTTCTCGGCTGCCGCCGTGGGCAGGACGCTCACGACGAGGGCGGCTGCAGCAGCCGCGACAACCAGTCTTCTTGCTCTCACAACGATCTCCCAGTGGTTCCGCAGCGGTACGGAGGTGGAACAGTCGCCGCAGACGCTGACAGGCCTGGGAGCCGTTGTTGTCACGTGCGTGTGTCGTAACGATTTCGATGTGGCCGGACGCCCCGGCCCTCGACGGGACGGCGCACCCGGGTGGGGGCGCTCAGCGCAGCGTCGGCCCCTCCACGGGAACCGGACCGTGGCCGCCCGCGTGCTTGATCTCCAGGTTGAGGGTGCTGCGCGACGTCGGGATCACGACGAGCTGGGCCTCGTCGCCGCTGGTGTCGATGGCGCGCACGTGCAGGTGCCCGTCCTTGAGCTTGAGCGCGAACTGGTCGGCCCCGGCGACGAAGCGCACCTCGCTGTCGTCGGTGATCACGGTGGGTCCGGTGGGCAGGGTCTTCGGCATGGGTACAGCATGCCCTGGCGTGGCCGCGAGGCACGAGTGTCCGCCGTCCGGACAAACGCTTACCGCCCTGTAAGTTTTGTGTGTACGCTCGCACGCGGGGTGCTGGCCGTGAGCACGGCGCCAGAGGATCGCGGGCCCCGGACGAGGGCCTGCCGACGCGAGAGAGAGCTGCGGTGGACGAGCGCGAGCAGGAAGTCCGGCGACGGATCGATGCCCAAGAGCTGTACACGGACTTCGGTCCGGGCCTGGAGGCGCTGGAGGAGTCCCGGGTGCGCGGCAAGGAGCTGGCCCGGGAGTTCAACGCCCTCGAGCCGCGGGACGTGGCCGGTCGGCGCCGGGTGCTGGAGGAGCTCTTCGGCTCGCTCGGCGACCAGGCGTGGTTCGAGCCGCCGCTGTTCGTGGCCTACGGCGTGCACACCACGGTCGGGAACGGGGTCTACGCGAACACCGGCCTGACGCTGGTGGACGACGGGCCGGTCGTCATCGGCAACGGCGTGATGTTCGCCCCGCACGTCACGATCACCGCCACCGGGCACCCGGTGCACCCGGACGCCCGCCCCCACGGCGAGCAGTTCTCCGCCCCGGTCGTCATCGAGGACGACGTGTGGATCGGCAGCAACGTCTCGATCATGCCGGGTGTCACGATCGGCCGCGGCTCGGTCGTCGCGGCGGGCGCCGTCGTGACCGCGAACGTGCCGCCGATGGTCGTCGTCGGCGGGGTGCCCGCCCGCATCCTGCGCGAGATCACCGACGCCGACCGCGAGTGGACCTACCGGGCCCCGCGGACCCTCACCGTCGACACGCGGGAGGCGGTCCGATGAGCGAGCGCACCGCGACCGCCGTCGCCGCCTACCTCGACCCGAGCCTCCCCGTCCCGGAGCGGGTCGCCGACCTGCTGGCCCGGATGACGGTGCCCGAGAAGGTCGGGCAGATGCTCCAGCTCGACGCCCGCGGCGACTACGAGGGCGACATCCTGCGCAAGCACGTGGGGTCGATCCTGCACACCTCGCCGAGCCGGCTGAAGCTGGCCCACGACCTGGTGGAGCAGACGCGACTGCGCATCCCGCTCCTGGTGGGCGAGGACTGCATACACGGGCACTCGTTCTTCGAGGGCGCGACGATCTTCCCGACCCAGCTCGGCATGGCGTCGTCCTGGGACCCGGACCTGATCGAGCAGGCCGCCCGGGTCACCGCCGTCGAGGCGGCCGCCACCGGCGTGCACTGGACCTTCAGCCCGGTGCTCTGCATCGCCCGTGACCTGCGCTGGGGCCGGGTGGACGAGACGTTCGGCGAGGACCCGTACCTGATCGGCGAGCTCGCCTCGGCGATGGTGCGCGGCTACCAGGGCACCGGGCTCGCGGACCCGACCGCCATCCTGGCCACCGCCAAGCACTTCGCCGGGTACTCCGAGACCCAGGGCGGGCGGGACGCGTCCGAGGCGGACATCTCCCGCCGCAAGCTGCGCTCCTGGTTCCTGCCCCCGTTCGAGCGGGTCGCCAAGGAGGGCTGCGCCACGTTCATGCTGGGCTATCAGTCCATGGACGGCGTGCCGATCACGATCAACGACTGGCTCCTGAACGACGTGCTGCGCGGCGAGTGGGGCTACACCGGCACGCTGATCACCGACTGGGACAACGTGGGCCGGATGGTCTGGGAGCAGAAGATCCAGCCCGACCACGCCCACGCCGCCGCCGCGGCCGTGCGGGCCGGCAACGACATGGTGATGACCACCCCGCAGTTCTTCGAGGGCGCCCAGGAGGCCATCGAGGCCGGCCTGCTCGCCGAGGCCGACCTCGACCGCGCCGTGGCCCGCATCCTGACGCTGAAGTTCGAGCTCGGCCTCTTCGAGGACCCGCGCCGGCCGGACGCCGGGCGCGCGACGAACCTGATCGGGTCCGCGGCGCACGCGGCCGTGAACCTGGACCTCGCGCGGCGGTCCCTCGTGCTGCTCCGCAACGTCGACGGCGCGCTCCCGATGACGGGTGCCGGTGACCGGCCCCGGCGCATCGCCGTCGTCGGGCCGCTGGCCGACGCCGCCCAGGCCCAGCTCGGCGACTGGGCCGGCAGCTCGGGCCAGGCCGACTGGCTGCCCGACGGCCACCCGCGCGACATGATCACCACCGTGCTGGACGGGCTGCGCGAGCTGACCCCGCAGGACTGGACGGTGACCAGCGCGCTCGGCGCTGAGATCCTCTCGCTCGTGACGCCGCCCGAGGGCGAGACGTTCCCCGACGGGCAGCCCCGGCCCAAGGTGGTCGTCCCGCGCGACCCCGACGAGGCCCTGATCGCGCAGGCCGTCGCCCAGGCCCGGGACGCCGACTACGTCGTGGCCGTCGTCGGCGACCAGGTCGAGCTGGTGGGCGAGGGTCGCTCCACCGCGACGCTGGAGCTCGTGGGCGGGCAGGTCGCCCTCCTGGACGCGCTGGCCGGGACCGGGACGCCGCTGGTCGTCGTCGTCATGGCGTCCAAGCCGCTCGTGCTGCCGCGGTCCGCACTGGACGCCGCGGCCGTCGTCTGGACGGCGAACCCGGGCATGGAGGGCGGCCGGGCGGTCGCCGAGCTGCTGCTCGGGCAGATCGAGCCGTCCGGGCGCCTGCCGATCTCGTTCGCCCGGCACGTGGGCCAGCAGCCCGTCTACTACAACCAGCTGCGCGGCCAGCACGGCGACCGGTACGCCGACCTGACGCAGGAGCCCGCGTTCGTGTTCGGCGAGGGCCTGTCGTACACCACGGTGGAGTACTCCGGCCTCGGGCTGCGGTCCGCCGAGCTGGGCCCGGACGACACGATCCACGCCCGCGTGACCCTGACCAACACGGGCGCCCGTCCGGCGCGCGAGACGGTGCAGGTCTACGTCAGCGACACCGTGACGTCCGTGAGCTGGACCGACAAGGAGCTCAAGGCCTACCGACAGGTGGACGTCGCTCCCGGGCAGAGCGTCGTGGTGGACCTCGACCTGCCGGTGGCGGACTGCACGATCGTGGACCAGGCGGGCAACCGCGTCGTCGAGCCGGGTGGCTTCGAGCTGCTGGTCGGGTCGTCCTCGCGGGATGCGGACCTGCTGCGGGTGCCGTTCTCGGTCAGCGGTTCCTGATCGCGCCGCCGTGCGGACGGGGGGCACCCGTCCGCACGGCGGCCGTCGTCACCGCGCGGCCAGCACCGCCGCGAGGCCTTCGCCCAGGTCCTGGACGAAGTACCCCGGAACCTCCAGGGACGGGAAGTGCCCGCCCGCCTCCGGCGTCCGCCACCGCACGATCTGGCGGAACCGCTCCTGGGCCCAGAGTCGGGGCCACCGCTCGATGTCGCGCGGATAGGTGGTGACCGCCGCCGGGACGTCGACCCGGAGGAAGGGGTCGAGCGAGGCGTGGCTCTCGGCGTAGATCCGGGCCGACGACGCCCCGGTGCGCGTGAGCCAGTACAGGGTGACGTTGTCCAGGAGGCTGTCCCGGGAGATCGTCTCGAACGGGCTGTCGGTGGTGTCCGACCACTCGGCGAACTTGTCCAGGATCCAGGCGAGCAGCCCGACCGGTGAGTCGACGAGCGAGTAGCCGATGGTCTGCGGCCGGGCCGCCTGCTGCTTCGCGTACGCCGCGCGGCGGCCCCAGAAGTCGCGGGACTCCTCGACCCAGGTGCGTTCGGCCGCCGTCAGCCCGTCGGTCGCCAGACCGGGCGGTGGCTGGGCGACCGTCGTGTGGATGCCGATGACGTGCTCCGGGTACCGGCCGCCGAGGATCGTGGTGACGACGCCGCCCCAGTCGCCCCCGTGGGCCAGGAACCGGTCGTAGCCGAGCCGTCCCATCAGCTCGACCCAGGCGGCCGCGATCCTCTCGATGCCCCACCCGGTGGTGGCCGGCCGGTCGCTGTGGCCGAAGCCCGGCAGCGACGGGACGACGACGTGAAAAGCGGGCGCGTCCGGGCTCGCCGGGTCGGCCAGCTCGTCGACGACGTGGGTGAACTCGGCGACGCTGCCCGGCCAGCCGTGCGTCAGGACCAGCGGCGTGGCGTCGGTCCGCGGGGACCGGCGGTGCAGGAAGTGGATGCCCAGGCCGTCGATCGTCGTGCGGAACTGGCCGATCTCGTCGAGCCGCGCCTCGAACGCCCGCCAGTCGTACCCGGTACGCCAGTGGTCCACGACGTCGACGAGGTCGGCGAGGGGAACGCCCTGGTCCCACCGGCTCGGGCCGGGCGCGGAGCCGCGGACCGGCTCGGCCTCCGGCAGCCGCGCCGCGGCCAGCCGGGCGCGCAGGTCGTCTAGGTCGGCGTCGGTCGCGTGCGCCGCGAACGGCTCCACGTCGCTGGGCCGGCTGTTCATGGGACCTCCTCGTCGACGGTGCCGGCAGGTTGGAACCGGCTAAGACGGTTCTAGCAGGGGATCGTGTCCTGGTGCAACCGGCTAAGGTGGTTCCATGAGCGCCCGGTTCCCGGACTTCCGCCTCGGCAAGGTGCTCGCGACGAGCTTCACGGGCACGCTGTCGGAGCGGCACGGCGACCCCGTGGAACGCATCCCGACGCCGGCCCGGCTCGTCGACTGGCTGGCCGTGAGCGGCCTCGCCGTGGGGTCCGCCACCGCGGGTCACCTGGAGCGCGCGCGGGAGCTGCGGGAGGCGATCCACGAGGCCGCGACGGCGGCGGCGCGGGGGGATGCACTCCCTGTTGCTGCCGCCCAGGTGATCAATGACTTCAGTGTTCGGGGCCGTGCTTCAGCGGTGCTGGACTCGGCGGGCGATCGGCAGTGGCGACTCTCCGCGGCGTCGGCCGTGGAGGACGCGCTCGGCGTCATCGCCGCTGATGCGATCGGGATTCTCGCGGGCGAGCGGGACGGGAAGCTGGCCCTGTGCGCCTCGCCGACCTGTCAGGCCGCCTTCTTCGACACCAGCCAGAGCCGGTCGCGCCGGTGGTGCGACATGGGCACGTGCGGGAACAAGGAGAAGAAGGCACGGTTCCTCGCGAACCAGCGCAAGGGCCCAGCAGCGGCGACCTAGGCCCAGCCGTCCTTGCACTCAGGGTCTATGCGTGAGCTCACGACCAAGGGCCGAGGTTCTTGCGTCGTGCTCGCGTGAAAACGCGCCGGTTCACCCGGGTGAAGGATGCGCTAGTCCCCTCGACGAGCCTGAGCTGGCTTGAGCACTATGTGACCTTTAGCCGGTCTACCCGCGGATCCCGCGGGGCGTCGGCGCGACCGTTGCACCGACGGTGCCGCCGCTGATTCGTAGGGAGCACATTATGGCTTCGCTCGGGCGTTTTGATGTGTCGTGGGAGTCGCATTCGGGCAAGAGGTTCTCGGACGTAATCGGCATGCGGGAGCGGCGGGGCATCTACCGGCTGCGGTTCGGGAATGGCGAGGCCTACGTCGGACAAGCCGTCGATGTTGTGCGTAGGTTCGAACAGCACGTGCAACGTTGGGGCGACATCGTCGGTGTGGATTTCCGAGTGGAGAAGGGGAACCTGTCGAAGGCGGAGGTCGACACGGTCCGATACTTCGAGAAGCCGGGCTACCTGAGGAACTCACTCTTGACGATCCATCGTCTCGGTACCTACGCGCTTGACGCACTGGTACCACGATCTGCGCAGGACGGCTGGCTTGTGGGGGAGGGCATCGAGCCAGTTGCGGTTGAGCGCGGTGGGGACATAAGTGCGCGGCCGTCGGCACGGTTCGACCGTCTCCGCGAACGTCGCGACTATGACGAGATCGTGGACCTGCTGGCCTCGTATGTCGGCACGGCGCTCTTGTGGCCTCGTACCACGGAACAGCGTTTCTGGTTCGTCCAGGCGATGCCGAACAAGAAGGTGGACGAGGCGTGGCGGCCGCTGGTTGCGGTCTATTGCCACGCGGTGAATGTCTTCGGCGTTTATGAGGCGCCGACCAAGAACGGAACAGGGCTTGTGGCCCGGGTGCGAGCCGCCGAACCCCGGCTGACGGGCTTTCGGGAACGCCTGACTTCATTGAGGCACAGTTTCAGGGGCGCAGGTGTCCTGGACTCCGCTCCCGGCTTGGGACTCATCGAGGACCTGACCTTCAAGAAGCGGTCAGACCTGGTGGCGTATCTGAAGGAGCCGGTACTGCTCCGTGCGGCGCGCGAGCTGCCGCTGGCTCGAATGCGTGTGGGCGCTGTCAGAGGCGACCGGCACTCCGTGCAACTTGCGACAGACGTCTTCGAGGCGCTGGATGGGCGGGAGCCGGTGGAGGCAATGTCGACCTGAGTTGTCGTCATCGTGGCGGGACCACGGGTGAAGTCCAGGCCTGCTCGGTCGTTCGTCTTGCAGGGCCGCTATCGTTCCGCCGTGACTGATGCCGTGCAGTTCGAAGTCTCGCGAGCCCGCGTCCTATTGATGGGGCTGGCTGTCGGCCCGTTCATGACGACAGTCGGGGTCTTGCTGGTCATCGCCGCGCTCTTCCCGGACGCACTTCCGCTGCTGACCCCGATGTCGCCGTTCCTGTGGTTCCTGTACCTGACCGCGGGCGGCGCCGGCGCTACGTTCTTCGGCTACTGCACGGTGCTGTGGCTGGCCTTCCTGCTGAAGCCCGCTGCGGGGCTCGTCATCGATGCCGAAGGGTTCACCGACACCTCGAGTGCCCTCGCGAGCGGGCGCACGACGTGGGATCAGGTGATCGGCTGGCACCTTCACCGCGTTCAGCAGCAGACCAACTTCTGTGTGGTGGTGAAGGACCCGGAGGCCGTGCTCGCGCGAATGCGGCCTGTCGCGCGTGCCCTCTCCCGCGGCAACATCAAGCTCGTGGGGACCCCGGTGTGTATCGGGCTGAACAATCTCCGAGGTCGGAACGAACGTGTTGTCGACGCGTTCGAGCAGCACTACGACCAGTGGCTGCGCCAGAACGCCCGCACCCCGGAGGCGTAGGAGGGCAGTAGCGCCTTACGGCGTCGTCACTCCCACGGCCGGACGCGCGGAACGCGCGACGTCGTCGAGGATGCGGACGAACCCGGCCTCGCCGACCACGGTGATGCCGTAGGACTCGGCCTTGCGGGCCTTGCCGGACATCGAGTCCGGGTCGGCCGCGACGACCAGGCGGACCTTCTTGGTGACCGTCGGGTGCGGGACGAGTCCGGCAGCCCTGGCCCGGCGCTCCCACACGTCTCGGGACTCGTCCATCGCCCCGGTGAAGACGACCAGGTCGCCGGGAGTGAGCGTGAAGCGGCCCGGTCGCTGGTCGGCGGCGGCGGTGCCGACGGTGTCGGGGCCTGCGATCTCCCGGGACTCGAGGATGGCTCGTGCGTCCGCCTCGGGAACGTCGAGCATCTTGGCCACGACCAGGAAGTCGGCCGCCTCGGTCGGTTGGAGCCGGCCATCGGCCCAGGCCACCGTGGCGAGCCGGGCGAGGTACTCGCGGTGCAGGGCGTCGGCGTCCGCCCGCCCGATCCCGGCCTGGGCGCAGAACGCGGCGAGCTGGTCGTGCTCGCGGGCCGAGATGTGCCGGTCCAGCAGCGCGCGGTCGACGAGCCCGAGGTACTCCTCCTTCTCCCACGTGGTGGCGGGCGAGGCGCGGGCCGTGGTGAGCCGCGCGAGAAAGTGGGTGTCGCGCTCGGTCGCGACGCCGCGCCGGACGGGTGCGGCCCCGGTGAGCGGGATCTGCGGCCAGGGCGTGGTGGCGGCGAGCTCGACGACGTCGTCCCAGTCGGGCACGGCGTGGCGGGCGCCCCCGGCCAGGTAGATGCCCAGGAGTTCGGCCGCGGCGCGGGCGTCGGAGAGGGCCTCGTGCGCGGAGTCGAGCGTGACGCCGTGGTGGAAGCACGCACCGGCCAGGGACCGCGGCGCGGTGGGGAAGAGCTGGGTGCCCGTGCGCATCGTGCACAGGGTGGTGGGCGCGATGAGCGGCACGTCGTACCCGTACGCGGCGAACGCGTGCCAGACGAACCGGCGGTCGAACTGGGCGTTGTGCGCCACGAACGTGCGTCCGCGCAGCAGGTCGGCGACGACGCCGGCGATGTCGCCGAACGCCGGCGCGTAGCGGGCGTCGGACGCGCTGATCCCGTGGATGTGCTGCGGCCCGAGGTCTCGCCCCGGGTTGACGAGCGTGGTCCAGGTGCCCTCGACCCGGCCGTCCGGGTCGACCTGGACGACCGCGATCTCCGCGATCCGGTCGCTCCCGCCCGGGAACAGCCCGGTCGTCTCCACGTCCACGACGGCATACCCGGCCACGTGCGTCTCCTCTCGCAACGGCGTGCGGTCGATCGGTCAGGCGAGCTGCTGGACGGCCAGCCCCTGCACCCGCCGTGCCTCGACGACGACGGCCGTCGCGTCGCACGCCTCCGCGAGGACGGCGGCGCGCGCGGCTTCGTCCGCGGCTTCCCGGGCGTTGCCCAGCCGAAGGTGCGCACTCGCCAGGCGCGCACGCGCCCGGGCCTCCCACGACCGGTAGCCGTGCGCGGTCGCCAGCGCCACGGCGTCGGTCAGGATGGCTGCCGCCTCGGCGGTCTGGCCGCTCGCCAGGAGGCTCACGCCCAGGCCGTCGCCGGTGATGACCTGCGCCCTGGGGTCGTTCAGCCGGGACGCGGCGGCGTGCGCCTCGCGGGCGGTCTCGACCGCTTCGGCGGGCCGGCCGGTCTGGGCGAGGAGCCTGCCGAGCTCGTCCAGCGTGGAGAGCTCGCCGCGGGTGTGGCCGCGGCGGCGGAACCCGTCGAGGACGTCGTGGAGCTGGGCTTCCGCGGTCCCGGTGTCGCCGAGGAGCCGGAGGGCGCTGGCGAGGTTGCCGCGGATCGTCAGGTCGGCCACCTCGCGCTTGTTGCGCTCGCTGATGCGCAGCGCGCCGCGGAACGAGTCCGCCGAGCGGACGAGCTCGTCCTGTTCCAGGTAGGTCATGCCGAGCCCGTTCAGGGCGAGGGCGCGGTTCTGGTCCTCGGGTCCGGTCCGGGACAGGGTCTGCTCGAAAGAGGCGGCGGCCTCGACGAGCCGGCCGGCCTCGTAGTGCTCCCAGCCCACGTTGTGCGCCAGGTAGGCGACGGCGTCGGTCCAGCCGCAGAGCTCGGCGAGGCGGGTCGCGTGGACGGTGTCCGCGTGCGAGTCGTCGATGCGGCCGTGCGCCCAGTGGGCGTAGCTGCGGGAGATGTACATCGCCGCACGTGCCTGGTCGTCGCCCCCGCGGTCTGCTGCCCCGAGACCGGCTTCGGCCAGGTGCTGCCAGCTGTCGAACCGGCGGACCAGGAGGTACCCGCGCAGCTGGTCGACGAGCCGCCAGACGTCGGGATCACGATCGGGATCGTCCGCCGACGAGGTCGCCAGGGCCAGCATCGACGGGTACTCCAGGTCCAGCCAGCGCATGGCGGCGTCCTCGTCGCCGAACACCGCGGCGCGGTCCGGGTGGCCGGTCAGCCGCAGCAGGTGCGGGTGGATCCAGCCGACGGCCGCGGTGGCCCGGTCGAGGTACCAGCCCCAGAGGCGGCTCTCGGCGTCGGGAACGCGGTCGTCCGGGGTGAGCTTGCGCCGGGCGAAGAGCCGCAGCAGGTCGTGGCTGCGGAACCGGTCGGCGGCGTGCTCGGTCAGCATGTTCGCGTCGAGCAGCTCGTCCAGCGCACGGGCGGCCGTCCCGTCGCCCACCAGCACCTCCGTCGCCTCCGTGCCGAAGTCGATGCCGGGGTGGAGCGACGACATCCGGAACACGCGCTGCGCCGTGGGGGAGAGCTCCGTGTAGCTGAGCTCGAAGCTGTTGAAGATGTTCGACGTGCCGACGGCGAGGTGGTCCAGCCGGTTCTGGCCGTCCCGGAGCCGGTGGACCAGGTCCGCCGGCAGGAGCCGCCGGCGGCTCCGCAGCTGCGCCGCAGTGATCTGCAGGGCGAGCGGGAGGTCGCTGCACAGGCGTGCCAGCTCGTCGAGAACCGCCGCGTCGTCGCCGTCCGGAGTGGTCCCGGCGGCTCCCAGCAGACGGACCGAGTCGGTGCGGTCGAGCACGTCCAGGCGGACCAGGACGGCGCTGTCGAGCTCGGGCAGCAGGTTTCTGCTGGTCACGAGCACGTCGCTGTCCCCGAGGCCCGGAACGAGCGGGCGCACCTGGGCGGCGTCCCGGGCGTTGTCGAGCACGATCAGCATCTTCCGGTCCGCGAGCCGGCTGCGGAACAGCGACGCCGCCTCCGGCAGTTCGGCGGGCGGCGTCCCGGGGCCCGTGGCCCGCAGGAAGCGCTGCAGGATCTCCAGGGGCGGGACGGGAGCACCGGCGGCGTCCTGCAGGTCGGCGAACAGCTGACCGTTGGGATACCGGTCGTGCATCTCGTGCGCCACGGACAGGCACAACGCGGTCTTCCCGATCCCGGCGGCGCCGCTCACCACGACCGGTACGTTTCCGCCCTCGGGGCCGCGGTCGAGCGCCGTCATGACGGCGGACCGCTCGTCCGCGCGTCCCACCAGGTGCGGCGGGTCCGCGGGAACCTGCCAGGGGACCGGCGCCATCGCGACGGACCCGTCCGTCCAGCTCTGCCGCAGCGCGTCCAGGTGCGCGGTACGCAGGCGTTCGCCGGGGTCCACGCCGAGCTCGGCGGCGAGGACCTGGCGGGTGGACTCGTACCGGTTGAACGCTTCCGCCTGGCGTCCCGCCGCTGCGAGCGTCTGGACCAGCGACGCCTGGACCACCTCGTCGAGCGGGCGGCGGTCCGCCATGGCCGTGAGCGGGACGACGGCGTCCTCCGGCACGCCGAGCTCACGGGTGATCCGCGCGTACGACAGCAGTGCCGCGACGTACTCCTCCTCGACCGCGGCGATCCGCTCGGGCGACGTCACGAGGTCCGGGTCCGGACCGCCGCGCCACAGCGCGACGGCAGCGGCGAGAGCCTCTTTCGCGCCGCTCGTCGCCCCGGCGCGTTGCGCGTGCCCGGCGAGCTCGCGGAACCTGAGCAGGTCGAGCTGGTCGGCAGGGACGAGGAGCCGGATGCCCGCGCGGTCCAGCTCCACCACGGGCTGGCGGTCATCGGGGTCCTCCAGCAGGCGACGCAGGCGGGTGAGGTGGATGTTGAGGGCCGCTGTCGTGGTCGGGGTCTCGTCCGGCCAGAGCGCTGCCAGGAGCGCGTCGCGGGGTACGGCCGTCCCCGCGGCGACGGCCAGCTCGGCGAGCAGCACCTGCTGCATCCGGGACCGCAGGGTGACCCGTACCTCGCCCCGGCGCAGCAGCAACGGACCGAGAACGCTGATGTGCACGGTTCCGGGACCCGCCGTCGAGCCATCGGACTGGGAGCGTACGGGCGCCTGGTCGAACCGCCCGCGAAGCCGCTCGGCCTCCGGGCCGGTGAGCCCGAGGGCGGCGAGCAGGGCGGCGACGGACTCCCGCCGGGGACGGCGGCTGCGCCCCTGCTCGATGTCCCGGACCGACGCGAGGCTCACCCCCGAGTCCTCGGCGAGCTCGCGCTGGGTCAGCCCGCGCGCCTCTCGGTGCCGACGGAGCAGGTCACCCGCTGGGTCCTGGAGGCTCTCGACATCGGACACGCCGTGATCATAGGCGACGCCGTGCGGTGGGAGATCTGGGTGACGAGCGGGCAGGGCCCGCCGCTCGTGGGCGGCGGGCCCTGCGGTGGCTCAGGCGGCCCACTCCACGGCGCCGAGGATGCGGTACGCGCCCACACGAGAGTTCACCCAGTCGGCGTGGAAGCCGACCGGCGTGCCGGTCTCGTGGGCGTCGAAGACGGTTCCGTTGCCGGCGTAGAGGGCGACGTGCGTGATGTTGCCGTTGTACGTGCCGTCGGTGTCGTAGAAGATCAGGTCGCCCTCCTTGAGCTCCGAGTACGGCACCTTCTGGGCGTAGATCTTGTCCTGGCTGGTGTGCGTCCGGGCCCAGTCGTACATCGCCTGCGACGACCGCGCCGGCCACCCGGGGAAGTTGGCCACCTCGTTGTAGGACTTGTACACGAGTCCCGAGCAGTCGTAGGCCGGTCCGGTCCCACCATTCTCGGAGTACGGCGCACCCTTCTTCTCGTACGCGTTCTCGATCCCGAGGCGGGACCAGTTGTACAGGTTCGCGTACTTCGTGCAGAGGGGGTCCTCGGCCGTCGTGCCGTTGGAGACCTTGATGTTCAGGTAGTTGATGGAGCCGATGGTCCCCGGGTTCCAGCCGTTCTCGCCGTACGAGGGGCCGAGGCCCTCGCCGGCGGTGCGGGCGTAGGCGACGGTGCCGTTGTCGAAGACGTAGTTGGCGGTACCGCCGTTACCGGTCACCGCCGCGATCTTCAGCACCGGGCTCCGGCCGTCCGCGGCGGTGTCGTTCAACCGGTACCGCAGCGTCACGCTGTCCACGCCCCAGTTGACCTGGATCCTCGCCTCGGCGTTCCCGCAGTCGACCACGATCTCCTGGCCGGGGTCGGCCAGCGGGGCGAGCTCGGCCGCTCCCGCTGCCGGGGCAACGGCCACCAGGCCGCTCAGCGTGGCCGCCAGGGCCACGATTCCGCTCACGATTCTGCGCATCGTTCTTCCGTCCCGTTCTCGAGTGGGTACATCCGCGGTTCTTCCGACACCGACGAAGGTAGGAACCTGACTCGACAACCGGCTTTCCGTACCGTTCCCGTACTTTCCCGACTATTCACCCACTCTCCCTTTACCGGGTGAAATGGCTTGCCTGCCCGTGCCACGATGCGACGGTGGAGATCACCGACGTCACACGTGCGATCGCGGCTGCGACCTCGGTCGCCGCATCCCTCGACCTGCCGGCCGACGACGCCGTCGTGCTGCACGACTCGAACAAGCTGGCGCTGCGGCTGACGCCGTGCGACGTCTTCGCCCGGGTCGCCCCGCTGGGCCAGGAGGTGGCGCAGTTCGAGGTCGACCTCGCGCAGCGCCTCGTCGCGGCCGGGGCCCCGCTCGCCTCGCTGGAGCCTCGCGTGGAGCCCCGGGTGTACGTGCGCGACGGCTTCGCCGTGACCCTGTGGACCTACTACCCGCCCGTGCCGCCCGGGCCCGCTCCGGCCGACGTCGCCAAGGCGCTGAAGCAGCTGCACGACGGCATGCGCACGGTCGACCTGCCGAGCCCGCGGTTCACGGACCGGATCACGGAGGCGCAGGAGATCGTCGCCGACCCGGACCGCTCGCCGGAGCTGGCCGACGCCGACCGCGCGCTCCTCGCCGGCAGGCTCGCGGACCTGCGCCGAGCGATCGGCGACCGCGGCGCCGTCGAGCAGCTGCTGCACGGCGAGCCGCACCCGGGCAACGTGCTCGGCACGGAGCACGGCCCGCTGTTCATCGACCTCGAGACGTGCTGCCGCGGACCCGTCGAGTTCGACCTCGCCCACGTCCCCGAGGCGGTCAGCGAGCACTACCCGGGGGTCGACCGGGAGCTGCTGGACGACTGCCGGCAGCTCGTCCTCGCGATGGTCGCCGCCTGGCGCTGGGACGTCGACGACCAGTTCCCGCGGGGGAGGCTGTTCGGTGAGGAGCTCCTGCGCGTGCTGCGCGCGGGCGCCCCGTGGCCGACGCTCGACACGGTGGTCGGCCGGGTGGACGGGCTGTAGCGCCGGGCACCGCCAGGGGTACGCCTCCAGGGGGACGGACCGGCGCAAGATCAGACCTCGGGTGGAGGACTCGGGCGCAACCGTCTGCCTACGTTGGGTACATGACACCCACCGGACCGGACGACCAGGTCGGCGACGACGCCGGAAAGACCACTGGCTGGAGCTGGGGTGCCGGTGTCGCCGTCGGCCTGGGCATCGGGGTGGCGCTCGGCATCACGCTGGACAACCTCGCGATCGGCATCGCGCTCGGTGCCGCGTTCTTCCCGGTGTTCGCGATGGTGCGGGGCACTGCCCCGGCCGAGGACGAGACGCTCGGCGACAACGAGAAGCCGTAGCCGCCTGACATCGTCAGGCGCAGATGCCCTCGGGGAGGTCCTCGGGGGTCGGGCTGGTCTGCGGCTCGGTGGGCTGCTCTTCGGTCGTCCCGTCGCTCGTCGGGTCGGCTTCCTCGTTGCCCGTCGGGTCGCTCGTCTCCTTCGTCGCGGAGCCCGGGTCACCGTCGGTCGTCGCCTCCTCGCCGCCCGCACCGTCGCTCGCGCTCGGCGAGCCCGAGGGCTCCGGCGTCGCCAGCGTCACGTCCTCCGGCGGCTGGTCGGCCGCCAGCCGGTCGAAGATCTCCGACGTCTCCGGCGACCAGGACACGGTCGCACCGTCGGCGTTGTCGTAGACCGGGACCGACGTCATGACGATGTTGCGCTTCTCGATCTGCCGCAGCGACCACGCCAGACCGGCCACGTTCCCCGGGTCCGCGATCGCCGGGTCGGCGCTGAGCGAGCCGAGGGCCGCGTTGATCAGCCGGTACGTCCTGGTGGGGTCGGCCAGCGTCTCCGCGGAGAGCATCTGGCGCATCGTCGCGTTGATGAACATCTGCTGCCGTTCGATCCGCGCCAGGTCGCTGCCCATCTCCAGCCCCAGGCCCGTGCCCTTGCGCACCCGCAGGAACTGGATCGCCGTCTTCCCGTCCAGCCGGTTCTCCCCGGCCTCCAGGTCGATGCGCGCGGACCGCGGGTCACCGTGCAGCGCGTCCGGCAGGCACATCCGGACGCCGCCGAGCGCGTCGACGACGTCGATCACGCCGTTCATCTTGACCACCGCGTGGTTGGACACCGTCACGCCCGTCAGTGAGTTGACCGTGTTGATGGTGCACGCCGCCGCGTACCGCATGTCGCCCGTGCTCCCGCTGCCCGTCGAGAACGCGGAGTTGAACCGGCCCGTGTACGGCGCGCTCCGCGACCCGCCCGGGAGCTCGCACGCGGGGATGGCCAGCATGGAGTCGCGGGGGATGGACACGACCTCGATCCACTGCCGGTCGGCCGCGATGTGCACCAGCATCGTGGAGTCGGACCGCATGCCGTCGACGACGCCGCCGATGTCGGCGTTCGACCCGTCCCGGATGTCCGTGCCCATCAGCAGCAGGTTGACGGGCTCGTCCTTGAACGGGTCGGACGGGTCCTTCGGCTTGACCTGCTCGGCCACGAGGCCGTCGAGGTCCTGCACGTCGATCCGCGAGACCGCGTTGTGGTACGCCGTCGCCCCGGCCGCGGAGCCGAAGGCCAGCGTGCCGACGACGCTCATCGTGACGGTGCGGACCACGAACGCCCTGCGCCAGCTGCGCACGTGCCGCGGCTGCCGCTCACCCGACCGCGCGTGCCGGGGGACCCCGGGGACTATCTCGCCGACCGGCCGGACCGCCGTCCAGAAGTCGCTCATGCGGACATCCTGGGCACCGGCCCATGAACCAGGGCTGAACGAACCTGAAGAGACGTTCAGCAAGCACCTCAGCGGTCGTGGTGCTCGGGGAGCCGCAGCGCGAGCCGGGCCCCGCCCGTGGGCGCGTCCGACAGCTCCGCGGTCCCGCCGGTGTGCTGGGCCGCCTCGGCCACGATCGCGAGCCCGAGGCCCGACCCGCCGCTGACCCGGCTGCGGGCGTCGTCGCGGCGCTCGAACCGGTGGAAGATCCGCTCCCGGTCCTCCTCCGGGACGCCGTCGCCGTCGTCGTCGACGTACAGCACGACCTGGCTCGCGTCCGTGGTGAGGGTGAGGTCGATGCGGGTGCGGGTGTGCCGTCGCGCGTTCTCCGCGGCGTTGCGCACGGCGCGCACGAGGAGCACCTCGTCCCCGAGCACGCGGGCGGGGCCGACCCGCGTCGTGTCGACCACGATCCCGAGGGTGCGCAGCCGCGCGGCCTCGGCCAGGACGACGTCGTCCAGGTCGATCTCGCGCCGGTTGCGGGTCATCCCCTCGTCCAGCCGGGCCAGGAGCAGGAGGTCGTCGACGAGCTCGTGCAGGCGGGCCGCCTCGACGTCGACGGTGCCCGCCAGGGTGCCCAGGTCGGTCGTGTCGGGGTGCCGGAGCGCGACCTGGGTGTGCTGCCGGATCGCGGCCACCGGCGACCGCAGCTCGTGCGACGCGTCGGAGACGAACCGCCGCTGGGCGCGCTGCGCGGCCTCGAGCTTGTCGAGCATCTTGTTCATCGTGGAGGCCAGGCGGGACACCTCGTCGGTGCCGCCCGGCGGTGCGATGCGGCGGGTCAGGTCGTCGCCCGCGGACTCCACGTCGCGCCGGATGCGCTCGACGGGGTGCAGCGACCGGCCGACGACGATCCAGATCATCAGCGCCACGAAGGCGCTGACCGCGGGCACCGCCACGGCCATCAGCGTGGTCGCCGCGCGCACCGCCTCGTCGGCGGTGTCCAGGGAGCGGCCGACGACGACGTGGTGCACGCGACCGTCCAGGGTGACGGGCGCGGACTGGACCAGGTACCGCTCGTCGAGCACGCGCACGATCCGCTCGCTGTCGGCGACGGGCAGCGGGAGGGTGTCCTTGAGGTCGTCGTCGGCGACGCCCACGACCTCGCCGTCGAGCTGGAGCTGGATGATCACCTCGTCGGCGTCGAACTTGGCCAGCTCCCCGGCCGTCGCGCTGTCCAGCGCGAACTGCTGGGCCTGGTCCTCGGCCGTCTGCGCCTCCGACCCGACCAGCGAACGCTCCAGCAGCGTGACGACGGCGAACCCGCCGACGGCGAGCACCGCCAGCACGATCCCGACGGTTGATGCGGTGATCCGGACGCGGAGCGAGAACCGGCGGCCGCCGGGCACCGGGTCACGCGGCTCCCGGTCACGCGGCATGAGGCATCAGCCGGTAGCCGGCCCCGCGCACGGTCTGGATCGTGTCGAGCACGAACGGCTTGTCCAGCTTGGCGCGCAGGTGCCCGATGTAGACCTCGACGATGTTCGAGTCGCCCTCGAACTGGTCCTCCCAGACGGCGGCGAGGATCTCGCTCTTGCTCCGCACGGTGCCGGCCTCTCGGGCCAGGAAGACCAGGACGGCGAACTCCCGGGCGGTCAGCTTGACCGGCGAGGCACCCCGGTGCACCTCCCGGGTGGCGAGGTCGACGCGCAGGTCGCCGACCACGAGGGTGGTGGGGCGCTCCGGCCGCCCGCGGCGGATCAGCGCGCGCAGGCGGGCCAGCAGCACCACGTGCTCGGTGGGCTTGACGACGTAGTCGTCGGCGCCGAGGTCCAGGCCCTCGACCTGGTCCCAGGCGCCGTCCTTGGCCGTGAGCATCAGGATCGGGGTCCAGTTGCCCTCGTCGCGCAGGGTCTGGCAGACGGCGTAGCCGTTCATGCCCGGCATCATCAGGTCCAGGACGATCGCGTCGTAGCTCACCTCGCGTGCGCGCCAGAGGCCGTCCGTGCCGTTGTGGGCGAGGTCCACGGAGAAACCCTCCGCCTCCAGGCCACGCCGCAGGCCGTCGGCGAACCGCACCTCGTCGTCGACCACGAGCACACGCATGCGACCACCTTTCCTCGGTCCGGACGACCCATCGTCGCCGATGATCCATGAATGTCCGCTGAACGCGGCGTTTTCATCTTCGGTTCAGGTTCGTGGTCCTACGGTCGACACGTGAGCGCAGCTGACCCCACCCCTGAACTCGACGGCATCGCGCTGTGGACCGTGGAACTCATGGAGACGCTCGGCGCCCCTGGCGCCGGCCTGGCGATCTTCGTCGAGAACCTGTTCCCGCCGATCCCCAGCGAGGTCGTCCTCCCGATGGCCGGGTTCGCCGCCCGGCTCGGGGACCTGTCCCTCGCCGGGGCGATCATCTGGACCACCATCGGCTCCGTCGCCGGCGCCTGGGTGCTCTACGGCCTCGGGGCCTGGCTGGGGCACGACCGGATGCGCGCCATCGGCGCCCGGATCCCGCTCGTCGACGTCGAGGACATCGACCGGACCACCGCCTGGTTCGCGCGGCACGGCACCAAGGCCGTCTTCTTCGGCCGGATGGTCCCGCTGTTCCGCAGCTTCATCTCGATCCCCGCGGGCACCGAGCGCATGAGCCTGCCGGTCTTCACGGTGCTCACGGCCGCCGGGAGCCTGATCTGGAACAGCATCTTCGTGGTCGCCGGCTACCTGCTCGGGGCCAACTGGCACGCCGTCGACCCGTACGCCTCGGTGCTGCAGTACATCGTGGTCGCCGCGGTCGCCGTCGCCCTCGTCTGGTTCCTGGTCGGCCGCATCCGACGACGCCGCGCGCGGCGGCCGGTCGAGCAGCAGGTCACGGCGGTCCGGGGCGATTGACTCTGCCCCAGGGGCACGGTCTGTCATGGGTGCGGGCACGCCGCCCGATCCGTACCGCCGAGGAGAGACCGATGCGCCGACCGAAGCACCAGGAGATGCGCCCCGAGCTGCTGATCGTCGAGGACCTGATGCTGCTCCTGCTCGACGACGAGTCCGGGGTGGTCAAGGGGGAGGCCAACCTGCACTACACGCTGGGCGGAGCCGTGCTCATGGAGCTCGCGCTGCTGGGCCGGGTCGAGCTCGACCACAGGAAGCGGGTGCATGCCGTCGCGGGCGAGACGCTCGGCGACACGATCCTGGACGAGGCGATGAGGCAGCTGGCAAAGCGGCCCCGGCACGTGCACACGATCCTCGTCGAGATCGGGCTCGAGCTGGACGGGCAGCTGCGTCACCGGCTGGTGGAGCGGGGGATGCTGGGCAGGGAGCGGTCCAAGCTGCTCGGCTTCATCCCGGTGACCAGGATGCCCGCGCAGGACCTGCCGTACGAGGCCGCGCTGCTGGAGCGGGTGCGCGCCGTGCTCGAGGACGGGGCGACCCCCGACCCGCGCACCGCCGCCCTGACGGCGGTGCTCTCCGCCAGCGGGACGCTCGGGGAGTTCCACCCGGCGATCCGCCGCTCGCGAGCGGTGACCGAGCGAGCCCGTGACCTGCGGGAGGGCACCTGGGGCGCGGCGGCGGTCAACCAGGCGATCCTCGTGGCGGCGATCGCGTCGATCGGCGGGGCCGTCGCGGAGGCGGCGGTGGGCGGCGACGCGTCGTCGTGAAGACAATTTCGCAGTAGGGAGGGTAACCAGGAGGTAGCAGTGCTACGTCTCCGTTACCCCTCCGGCTGCGCGAGCTTTGTTGCCTGCCGGGCGAGCGTCACCTTCAGCGCCATGGCCCTCCCGGGGAAACGTATGCGCGCGAGGTCGGTTGCTGTGAGTAGACAATGTCTACTC
>NZ_JBHVEG010000092.1:0-25085 GCF_042802395.1 Promicromonospora sp. NPDC057488 | reverse complement strand
GGTTCGGGGCGGGGTTTCTCATGCGCTGGGGGGCCCCGACGCGCCGATTTTTTTACAGATTGTGGTTCCGGGGGGGGGGGGGCCGCCGCGGGGCGCCGGGGGGACGGACCCGACGGCGCGCGACGTACGGCGGTGTGCGTTACGCGGGAGCTTGTGGCACCCGTGGGATCAGCCCTGTGCGGCCGCGGCCAGCTCGGACTGGTACCCGGCGAGGTCGGACGCACCGGTGGTGAACTTGCTGGTGGCGTCAGAGATCGCGTTGAGCGTCGCGACCGGGGCGGCCGCACCGTGCGCCAGCGAGGACACGATCGTGTCGTTCGAGAACGACTCGATGGCGGTCTGCTGGTACTCCGAGAAGTCCGCCGGGTCCGCGTCGGTCCGGGCCGGGATGGAGCCCTTGGCCTTGTTGAACGCGACCTGCCCGTCGAGCGAGCCCACGGTCTCCAGCCACGCCTTGGCGCCGTCCGGGTGCGGGGCACCCACCGGCAGGGTGAAGGAGTCGGCCAGGAAGTCGAACACACCGTCGGTGCCCGGGACCGGGGCCGCCGTGAAGTCCGTGCCGAGGACCTTGTCCTGCTCCTCGAACGCCGCCACCGCCCAGTCGCCCATGACGTTGAACGCCGCGGTGCCGTCGATGACCATCTGGGTCGCCTCGGGCCAGTCGAGACCGTCACGGTCGTCGTTGGTGTAGCTCATCAGCGTCTCGAAGTCCTCGAGCGCCGCCTTGACCTCGGGGCCCTCCCAGTCGGTCGAGCCGTCCCACAGGCCGCTGTAGGCCTCCGGGCCCAGGTCGGCGAGGAGCACCGTCTCCAGCAGGTTGACCTGCGTCCACGTCGTGCCGACCGACAGCGCGGTGACGCCTGCCTTGTCGAGCTTGTCGAGGTCCGCCATCCACGCGTCGAGGTCGTCGTACGTCGCCTCGGGGTCGACGCCGTTGTCCTCGAGCACCGTCGGGTTGGCCCAGACGACGTTCGCGCGGTGGATGTTCGACGGGATCGAGTAGATCGCGCCGTCCTCGGTGGAGAGCCGGTCGACCAGGTCGGCCGGGAAGACGTCGGTCAGGCCGAACTCGTCGTACAGGTCGGAGACGTCCTCGATCTGCGCGGCGTCGATGTAGTCCTGGAGCTCCGCACCGGCGTGCGCCTGGAACGTGTCCGGCGGGTCCTGCGCCTGCAGACGGGTCTGCAGCAGGTCCTTCGCCGCGGAGCCCGCGCCACCGGCGACCGCGCCGTTGACGAACTCGATGTCGGGGTGCTGCTCGTTGAACACGCCGACGAGGGCGTCGAGGCCGGCCTTCTCGGATCCGGCCGCCCACCAGGTGAACACCTCGACCTGGTCGGCGCTGCCGCTCTCGCCGCTGCCTTCGCCACCGTCACCGCTGCCGCCGCACGCGGCCAGCGTGAGACCGAGCACAGCGGCTGTCGCCACCGTCGCGGTCATCCTCTGGTTCACTCGCATCTGGGGTCCCTCAACCTTCCTCGGTCGCTGGAGCACCGGCCCGGGGCGTCGACGTCGAACGCGGCGAAGGTGAAGTCGCTTCGTGCTCAGGACGACGTCGTTCTGGTGGACCGGCCGGGCGCGCCTGTACGCCCGTGAACCCGGGTCCTATCGAACGTCCATCGAACCTTGGTGTCAAGAAGTGAACGCAAGCGTCGCTCGATCGTGACCTGAACGTTCAGTTCGTGTATCCAAAACCGTCAAACCAGTCCGATTCCCGGCAGGAGCATGCCGGAAGGCGGTTACCCTGGGCGCTGTGCGCGCGGATCGGGTAACCCCCGGCTCGCAGACCTCACTGCGTGAGGCCAACCGAGCCAGGATCGTGAGCGCCGTCCAGCAGCGTGGCTCCCTCACGCAGATCGAGCTGGCCGGCGTCACAGGGCTGTCCCCGGCCACGATCTCCAACATCGTCAAGGAGCTCACGGTCGCGGGCGTGCTGCACACGTCGCAGTCGGTGCGCAACGGCCGCCGCGCCCTGCAGGTCACCCTCGCGCGCAACCTCGGCGTCGTGGCCGGCATCCGGTTCGGCATGCGGTCGCTCAACGTGGCGCTCGCCGACGCCTCGATGCGCGTCCTGGCCGAGCAGCGCATGCCGCTCGCCCCCGACCACCGGGCCGACGCCGGACTGCAGCGCACCGCGATGCTGATCCGCGAGATGCTTGAGTCCGTGGAGGCCGACCCGTCCGAGCTGCTCGCCGTGGGCGTCGGCGTGCCCGCGCCCGTCGACATCCGCACCGGCCAGGTGGTCACCGTCGGCATGATGCGCGGCTGGGACGGCGTGCACGTCGACGAGATCCTCGGCGCCGAGCTCGGCGTCCCCGTCACGGCCGACAACGACTCCACGCTCGCCGCGATCGCCGAGGCCCGGTTCGGCGCCGGCGCCGGGCACGACTCCGTCGCCTACATCCGTGTGTCCCACGGCGTGGGCGGTGGTCTCGTGCTGGGCGGCCGCGCGGTGCACGGCCGGTCCGGCGTCGCCGGCGAGATCGGTCATGTGTCCGTGGACGAGAACGGGCCCGTGTGCCGCTGCGGCAACCGCGGCTGCCTCGAGATGCTGGTGGGCGCCTCCAGCCTGCTCGCCATGCTGCCCCCCGAGGCCGGGCACCTCACCCTCGCCGACCTGGTCGCCCGGGCGCGGGACGGCGACGCCGGCTCGCGCCGCGTCGTGTTCGACGCCGGCCGCCACCTCGGCGTCGCGCTGGCCAACCTGTGCAACCTGGTGGACCCCGACGTCGTCGTGATCGGCGGCAAGCTCGCCGAGGCCGGCGACCTGCTGCTGGAGCCCCTGCGCACCTCCCTCGGGCAGCGGGTCGTGGCGACGTCGCGTGGCCCCGTCGAGGTGGTCCCGTCCACCCTCGGGGCCGACGCCGGGGTGCGCGGCGCGCTGGCCGCCGCCCTGGACCAGGCCCGGATGTTCGGCTCCCTCGGGGTGGTCTCGTGACTTCGCTGACTTCGCTGGCTTCGCTGACTCCGCGCCGCCGCGCCGGGGCCCTGCTCGCGGCGGGCGTGGCGCTCGCCGTCGGGCTGGGCGGCTGCTCGTCCGGTGGTACCGGCCCGGGCGGTGGCACGGCCGACGGCGCGGCCTCCGCGCCCTACGAGGGCACGATCGGGCTGCTGCTGCCGGAGGCGCAGACCGCCCGGTACGAGGCGTCCGACCACCCCACGTTCGTCGCCGTGGCCGGCCGCCGCTGCCCCGGCTGCACCGTGCTGTACGCGAACGCCGGCCAGGACGCGGCCGCGCAGCTCCAGCAGGCCGAGTCGATGCTCGCCCAGGGCGCCCGGGTGCTGGTGCTCGACGCCGTGGACACCGTGGCCGCCGCGGGGATCGTGGCGCAGGCCAAGCGGCTGGGGGCCGAGGTGATCGCCTACGATCGGTTCGTGGACGGCGCGGACTACTACGTGTCGTACGACTACGAGTTCATCGGCTTCCTGCTGGGCTCGGCACTTGCCGGTGCGGTCACGGAACGAGACGCTGAGAAGGACGCCGGCGCGGGATCCGGCACCGATACCGGCGCTGAGAACGGCACCGACGCCGACCCGGGCACGGGAGGAGCCGACGGGACGGCGGACGACGACCGGCCGGGAGTGCTGCTGGTGCACGGCTCGGCCACCGAACCCAACGCGCTGGCCATCGCCGCCGGCACCCGCCGCGCCCTCGAAGGAGAGGACATCGACGTGCTCGCCGAGTACTACACGCCCGACTGGAGCCCGGACAAGGCCACCGAGTGGACCGAGGCCATGCTCACCCGGTTCCCGGGGCAGGTCGACGGCGTGCTCGCCGCCAACGACGGCATCGCGGGCGGCGCGATCGCCGCGGCCAAGGCCGCCGGCCTCGACCCCGTGCCGGTCACGACTGGGCAGGACGGCGAGCTGGCCGCGGTGCAGCGCATCATCTCGGGCGACCAGTTCATGACGGTCTACAAGGCGACCGACCAGCAGGCCCAGACCGCCGCGGAGCTCGCGGTGCGCGTGCTGCGCGGCGAGGAGCCGCGCACCACCGCCGTCATCCAGGGTGTGCCCACCGTGCTCCTGGCGCCCCGCGCGGTGGGCGCCGCCGACGTGGAGCACGTGATCGTCGACGGGCACGTGTACACCACCGACGAGATCTGCGTGCCCGCCTACCGGGACGCGTGCGAGCGTGCCGGCCTGATCGGGAAGGGAGCCCGATGAGCGCCCCCGTGCTGTCCCTGCGCGGCGTCTCCAAGCGGTTCGGCGGTGTCCGGGCCCTGGTCGACGTCGACGCCGACGTGCACGAGCACGAGGTGCTCGCCGTCGTCGGCGACAACGGGGCCGGCAAGTCCACGCTCGCGGGCGTCCTCGCGGGCGCGTACCGGCCCGACGCCGGACAGGTGCTGCTCGAGGGCCGGCCCGTGGTGCTCGACTCGCCGGCCGCCGCCCGGGCGCTCGGCATCGCGGCCGTGTTCCAGGAGCTCGCGCTCGTGGACGACCTGGACGTCGTGGAGAACCTGTTCCTCGGGCACGAGACCCGGCGCGGCCCCCTGCTGGACGAGGTCGCCATGGAGCGCGAGGCGTGGCGCCTGCTCGACCAGCTCGCCGCGAGCGTGCCCAGCGTGCGCGACCCGGTCCGCACCCTCTCCGGCGGGCAGCGCCAGACCGTCGCCGTCGCCCGCGCGCTGCTCGGCTCGCCGCGCGTCGTCGTGCTCGACGAGCCGACGGCGTCGCTCGGCATGCGCCAGACCGCCGAGGTGCTCAACCTGATCGTCCGGCTGCGCGAGCGCGGGCACGCCGTCGTCCTGGTCAGCCACCAGGCCGGCGACCTGCAGGCCGTCGCCGACCGCATCCTCGTGCTGCGGCTCGGCCGGGTGCACGACGTCTTCGACGGCGACGCCTCGTACGAGGACCTGCTCGCCGCGATGACCGGCGCGGTGCGGCCCGGGGCCCGCAACCCGCGCGCCGACTCGGGCCGGGCGGTGCGCCGATGAGCGCGCAGCCCGGCCTGACCGGCGCCGTCTGGCAGCGGGTGCGCGGCGGTAACAGTCTGCTCCCGATCCTCGCTGCGCTCGTGGTGATCTGGCTGATCATGGGCGCCGTCAACCCCGCGTTCCTCGCGCCCGAGAACCTGGTCAACCTCACGCTGCAGAGCGCCCCCGTGGGCGTGATCGCCCTCGGCGTCGTGCTGGTGCTGCTGGTCGGCCAGATCGACCTGTCCGTCGGGTCGGTCAGCGGGCTCGCGGCGGCCGTGGTCGCCGTCGGCTCCGTGAACCTCGGCTGGCCCGTGGCGCTCGCGATCCTCGCGGCGCTGGCCTGCGGCGTGGTGGTGGGTCTGGGGTACGGCGCGCTCTCGACGCGGCTGGGCCTGCCGAGCTTCGTGTTCACGCTGGCCGGGCTGCTGTTCCTGGCCGGGGTGCAGCTGCGCGTGCTCGGGCCGATGGGCTCGATCAACCTGCCGTTCGAGTCGTGGTTCGTGCGCTCGGTGCAGCAGGGCTTCCTCTCGCCGGTGGCCGCCTGGACCCTCGTCGTGCTCGTCGTGGTCACGGTGGCGGTGGTCCAGGTCGTGGCCCGGGCCCGACGGCGGCGCGCCGACCTGCCCTGCGCGAGCGTGCCCCAGATCGTGGTGCGTACCCTCGTGCTGGCCGCGGTGCTCTCGGCGATCGCGGCCTACCTGGGCACCGCGCGCGGCATCGGGTACTCCGTGGTGCTGTTCGCCGCGCTGGTCGTGGTCACCGACGTGCTGCTGCGCCGCACCCGGTGGGGCCGGTCGGTGCGCGCCGTGGGCGGCGACCGGCGGGCGGCGATGCTCGCGGGTGTGCCCGTGCAGCGCACGGTCGTGCTGTGCTTCGTCGCGTGCTCCACGCTCGCCGCGCTCGGCGGCGTGCTCGCGGCGGGCCGCCTGGGCGCCGCGAACCAGGGCACCGGGGGAGCGGATACCTACCTGGTGGCCATCGCCGCCGCGGTGATCGGCGGCACGAGCCTCTTCGGCGGGCGCGGCAGCGCGTGGTCCGCGGTGCTCGGCGTGCTGGTCATCCAGTCGATCGCCAACGGGCTCACGCTGATGAACGTGGACCAGGCCGCGCGGTACATGGTCACCGGCGCGGTCCTGCTGCTGGCGATCATCATCGACATGCTGATGCGCAAGCGACGAGAGGGCCTGACGTGATGCGTCGTCCGACGTTGGCGGTGGTGGCGCAGGCCGCCGGGGTGAGCCTGAAGACCGCCTCCCGGGTGCTGAACGGGGAGCCCAACGTGGCGTCCGCCACGCGCGAGCGCGTGCAGGACGCCGCGGCGTCGCTGGGTTTCCGGCGCAACGCCGTGGCCGCCGACCTGGCCCGGGGCGGCCTGTCCCGCCTGGTCGGGTTCATCACCGGCGACCTGGCCAACGAGTTCTACTCCGCGCTGGCCAGCGGCATCGAGCGCGAGCTGCGGGAGCACGGGCTGCAGCTCCTGACGGCGTCGTCCGACGAGGACCCCGAGCGCGAGGCGTCGCTGACCGGCGAGCTGATCGAGCGCCGGGTCGGCGCGCTCATCGTCACGCCCGCTGGGGCCGACCAGTCGGCGCTCCGCGCCGAGATCGCCGCCGGGCTGCCCGTGGTGGTCGTGGACCGGCCTGCGGCCGGGATGGACGTCGACACCGTGGTCATCGACAACCGGGGCGGTACCCGGGCCGCCGTCGCCCACCTGCTGGTGCACGGGCACCGCCGCATCGGGTTCGTGGGCGACGAGCCGCACCTGTGGACCTACCAGGAGCGCAGCGCCGAGTTCCTCGCCGCGATGACGGAGGCCGGCGTGCCCGACGCGCAGCGGCTGGTCCGCTCCGGCGCGCACGACGCCGCTGCCGCCCGCGGCCTGGCGCTGGAGCTGCTCGGCGCGCCCGAGCCGCCCACCGCGATCCTCGCCGCGAACAACCGGGCCACCGTCGGCACCCTCCAGGCGCTGCGCGACACCCCGGGCGGCGCGGAGATCGCCGTGGTCGGGTTCGACGACTTCGAGCTCGCCGACCTGCTCGGCATCACCGTGGTGGCCTACGACGCCGTCGAGATGGGCCGGCGCGCCGCCGAGCTCGCCGTCGCGCGGTCCGCCGACCCCGACCGGACGGTCGAGCAGGTCGTGCTGCCCACCCGGGTCGTCACCCGGGGCAGCGGCGAGCGGCCGCCGCGCTGACCGGGCCGCGCTGACCTGACCGCGCCGACCTGGCCGCGCTGACCGGGTCGCGCCGACCCACCCGTTGACACCGGGCCTGGCCTGCACCTACGTTCGGCACGCGACAGCGCTGTCAGCCGACGAGGGAGACCACCCATGTCCATAGTCACCGGCCGAGCCAGATCCCGGCAGGCGGCCGCCGCTCTCTCGGGAGCGCTCGCCCTGCTGCTCGCGGTGCCCTCGGGCGCCGCGCTCGCGGCCCCCGGCGGAGGGCCGGGCGGGAGCGCCGGCGGCGACTTCGCCACCTCCTTCGAGGCCGACGACGCCGTGCCGCTGGAGAACACGCCGGCCGAGCGCGACGGCGCCCCGTGGCAGCAGAACGTCGGCGAGTTCGTCGTCGGCCTGCCGGGCAGCGTGCTGGACCGGGTGTCCGCCGTCGCGGCCAGCGCGGAGAACCTGCCGAACGAGGGCGCGGCCAACCTCGCGGACGCGTCGTCGGCCACCAAGTGGCTCACGTTCGCGACCACGGGCTGGGTCACCTACGAGACGACCGAGCCCACCACGGTCACGGCGTACGCGCTGACCTCCGCGAACGACTTCGCCGACCGCGACCCGCGCGCCTGGACGCTGCAGGGCTCCACGGACGGTGAGACCTGGGAGACGATCGACGAGCGCGCCGACGAGGCCTTCGAGGACCGCTTCGAGCAGCGGACCTTCGAGCTCGACGAGCCGACCGCCGCCTACACCTGGTTCCGGCTCGACGTCACGCAGAACGCGGGCGCGGGCATCGTGCAGCTCGCCGACTGGGACCTGTCCGCCGACCTCTCCGAGCAGCCCGCGGACCAGCCGATGACCACCGCCGTCGGCTCCGGGCCCACCACAGTCGACTTCACGAACAAGAAGGACGTCGGCTTCACCGGCACCGCCTCCCTGCGGTACGACGGCGGGCACCAGGCCGACGGCGCGGCGCACGCGACCAACGTGCTGTACGACGACGTCGACGTCCGCGTGGGGCGCGACACGCGCCTGAGCTGGAAGATCTTCCCCGAACTGCTCGGCGACCTGGAGTACCCGTCCACCTACGCGAGCGTGGACCTGAGGTTCACCGACGGCACGTACCTGTCCGACCTGGACGCGCGCGACGCGCACGGCACGGCCGCGACGGCCGCGGGCCAGGGCGCGGGCAAGATCCTGTACGCCGACCAGTGGAACTCCGTGCGCGTCGACCTCGGGTCGGTCGCGAAGGGCAAGACGGTCGACCAGGTGCTGCTCGGCTACGACAACGGCGGCGGATCGGCCGCCACGAAGTTCGCGGGCTGGCTGGACGACGTCGCCATCGAGGCCAGGCCGGAGCGCATCGACGGGGACAGCCTGACCAACTACGTGGACACGCGCCGCGGCACGCTATCCAGCGGGTCGTTCTCGCGCGGCAACAACGTGCCGGCCACGGCCGTGCCGAACGGCTTCAACTTCTGGACGCCGCTGACGAACGCGTCGTCGCAGAGCTGGCTGTACGAGTACCAGGCCGCGAACGACGAGCAGAACCGCCCGGTGCTGCAGGGCATCGGCATCTCGCACGAGCCCAGCCCCTGGATGGGTGACCGCAACCAGCTCGCCTTCCAGCCCGCCACGGGCGCGGGCGTGCCCGACGGCGGCCTGGACGCGCGCGGCCTGCCCTTCGACCACGCCGACGAGACCGCGCGACCCGACTACTACGGCGTGACCTTCGCCGACGGGATCAAGGCCGAGGTGACGCCGACCGACCACGCGGCGGTGCTGCGCTACACGTTCCCCGCGGCTGCTGGCGGCGGGGTCGGGCATGTGCTCGTCGACCGCGTCGCCGGGTCCTCGAAGCTGTCGTTCGACGCCGCGACCGGCGAGCTGAGCGGCTGGGTCGAGAACGGCAGCGGCCTGTCGGTCGGCCGCACCCGCATGTACGTGGCGGGCACGTTCGACCGCGCGCCGTCGGCCGTGGGGGAGGCGGCGGGCGACCGCGCCGGCGCCCGGTACGCGACGTTCGACACCAGCACGGACCGCACGGTCGAGCTGCGCGTGGCCACCTCGTTCATCGGGCTGGACCAGGCACGCGCCAACCTCGGCCTGGAGGTCACCGGCCGCTCCTTCGAGAAGGTACAGCGGGCGGCGGAGCGGCAGTGGAACGACCGGCTCGGCGTCATCGAGACGGAGGGTGGCAGCGAGGACGAGCTCGTCACGCTGTACTCCAACCTGTACCGCCTCAACCTGTACCCGAACTCGCAGTTCGAGAACACCGGCACCGCCAAGCGGCCCGTGTACAAGTACGCGAGCCCCGTCACCGCGCCGTCCGGCGAGGCGACCGACACCGCCACGAACGCCAAGATCACGGACGGCAAGATCTACGTCAACAACGGGTTCTGGGACACCTACCGCACGGCCTGGCCCGCGTACTCGTTCCTGTACCCGGACGTCGCGAAGGAGCTCGTCGACGGGTTCACGCAGCAGTACCGCGACGGCGGCTGGATCGCCCGCTGGTCGTCGCCGGGCTATGCGGACCTCATGACCGGCACGTCGTCCGACGTCGCGTTCGCCGACGCCTACCTCAAGGGCTCCCTGCCCACCGACAAGGCGCTCGACGCGTACGACGCCGCGCTCAAGAACGGGACCGTGGCACCGCCGAACAACGCCGTGGGCCGCAAGGGCCTGGAGACCTCGCCGTTCCTCGGCTTCACGCCCGAGAGCACCCACGAGTCCGTCTCCTGGGGCCTGGAGGGGCTGATCAACGACTTCGGCATCGGCAACATGGCCGCGGCGCTCGCCGAGGACCGCCGGGTGCCGAGGGAGCGGCGCGAGACGCTGCGGGAGGAGTCGGCCTACTTCCTGGAGCGCGCCACGCACTACGGCGAGCTCTTCGACCCTGAGATCGACTTCTTCCAGCCCCGGCACGCCGACGGCACGTTCCTGAACGCGCCCGAGGACTACGACCCGCGCACGTGGGGCGGCGGCTACACCGAGACGAGCGGCTGGAACTTCTCGTTCCACGCGCCCCAGGACCCGCGCGGCCTCGGCAACCTCTACGGCGGCCAGCAGGGCCTGGAGGACAAGCTCGACGAGTTCTTCGCCACGCCCGAGGACGCCACGCACACCGGCGGCTACGGCGGCGTCATCCACGAGATGCGCGAGGCGCGGGACATCCGGCTGGGCCAGTGGGGCATGAGCAACCAGGTCTCCCACCACATCCCGTGGCTGTACGACGCCGCGGGCGCGCCGCACAAGACCCAGGAGATCGTCCGGGAGGTCACGCGCCGTCTGTTCGTGGGCAGCGAGATCGGCCAGGGCTACCCGGGCGACGAGGACAACGGCGAGATGTCGTCGTGGTGGATCTTCGCCGCGCTCGGCCTCTACCCGCTGCAGGTCGGGTCGGACCAGTACGCCATCGGCTCGCCGCTGTTCGACAAGGCGACCGTGCACCTGCCCGACGGCGACCTCGTGATCAACGCGCGGGGCAACTCCGTGGAGAACGTCTACGTGCAGTCGCTGCGCGTGGACGGCAAGAAGCGCACCTCGACCTCCCTGTCGCAGGAGGACCTGTCGGGCGGCGCCCGGCTGGACTTCGTCATGGGGCCGGAGCCGTCTTCCTGGGGAACGGGCGAGGGCGACGCCCCGCCGTCGCTCACCGAGGGCGACGAGCCGCCGACGCCGGCCCGGGACGCCACCGCGGCCGGGACCGTGACGGTGTCCGACGGCACGGGGGCTGACGCCGTCGACTCCCTGGTGGACGACACGTCGTCCTCGCGCACCACGTTCGCGACCGGCACCCCGACGATCACGTGGGACGGGTCCGGCACGACGGCGACGGTGGGCACGTACACGCTCACCTCGGGCGTCGCGGGCACGGCCGCGCCGTCGGCCTGGCGCCTGGAGGGGTCCGACGACGGCGAGTCGTGGACGGTGCTGGACGAGCGGTCCGGCCAGGAGTTCCGCTGGGCGCTGCAGACCCGTTCCTTCGAGGTCGAGGACTCGGCGGAGTACGGGCAGCTGCGGGTCGTGGTCGAGGAGTCCGCGGGCGGTGGAGAGCTGTCGCTGGCCGAGGTCCAGCTGCTCGCCGACCAGGGCGGCGACGCCGAGGAGCTGCCGGTCACGACGACCACGACGCCGAGCGCCAAGGAGCGGGCCGAGGCTCGCGCCGTGGGCGAGGCCGAGGACGCGGCGAACGGCGTCACGGTGTGGGCCGCCCCGTCCTGCACGGACGGCGGCTCGACGCTGCGGATCGTGGTGGACGGCGCCGAGGGCGCGTCCGTCCGCGTCACGTCCGACTTCGGGACGGAGACGGTCAAGGGCGACGGCGAGCTGACCTTCGAGGCGGGCTCGGCGCAGGTCGGCACGGGGGCGGTGACCGCCGTCGTGACGGCGACCGTCGACGGCCAGCGGGCCACCGAGACGGTGACCGTGCCGTACCAGGCGGCGGCCTGCGGCTGACCCGCCTGGGCGGTCGCTTCGAGATCGGTCGGATGTCATGAGAGCGGTCGGTCAACTGACCGGTCTTATGACATCGGACCGATCTCAGATCCGGCCTGGGTGGGGGACCTGGGTCCCTGGGGCCGCGGGTCTCGCGGACCTGGACGGGGGGTCCGCCTCGGTGTGAAAGCTGAGGCGGGCCGCCCGTCGGGCTGTCCGGGGCGGGCTGTCCGGGGCGGTTCGTCCGGGGCGGCACATCGAGATCGGTCGGATGCGCTGAGACCGGTCAGTTGACTGACCGGTCTCAGCACATCGGACCGATCTCAGCACAGGCCTGAATGTGGGACCCCAGTTCACTGTGCGCCTTGGGTTTCGCATAAGGGATGGATAGGTACTTTCCACACAGGGTCGTCCCACCCGTTCTGGTGGTGCTGCGTCGTCAATACGCTCCGAGGCACACGAGGTTCCCCAGGCCTGACGAGGAGCACACCGATGTCCCGATCCCTGAGAACGTCACGTTCCGTGATAGCGCTGTCAGCCGCCGTGCTGATGGTCGGCACGGCGCTCACCGGCGCGAGCATGGCGGGCGCCGCCCCGGCGTCGCAAGACGCCCAGAGCGCGCAGAGTGTCCTGAGCGCCCAGGGCGCCGAGGGCGCCGACCGCCCCGGCGCCCTGCCCGACGGCCAGGTCCGCGCGATGGAGCGCGACCTCGGCCTCACGAAGGGCGAGATCCCCGCCCGCCTCGCCCGCGACGCTGACGCCGCGATCGTCGAGGCGCACCTGACCGCCGCGCTCGGCGACCGGTACGCGGGCACCTGGCTCCCCGACGGCGCCGATGCCCCGCGCGTCGCCGTCACCAGCGCGGCCGCCGCCAAGGTGGCCGAGCGCGCCGGCGCCGACGCCGTCGTCGTCGAGCACAGCCTGGACGACCTGACGGCCTGGAAGGAGTCGCTCGACGAGGTGGGCGCACCCGACTCGGTGCACGCCTGGTACGCGGACCCGGTGACCAACGAGGTGGTCGTCGAGGCGGCCGACACCGCGGCGGCGAAGGCGATGATCGCCGAGTCGGGCGTGCCGGCCGACGCCGTCCGGGTGGAGAAGTCGAAGGTCGCGCCGCAGACCGCGCGCGACATCCGCGGCGGCGACGAGTTCCACAAGCCGCTCGGCAACGGGTACGTGACCCTGTGCTCGATCGGCTTCGCCGTCTCGGGCGGATTCGTCACGGCCGGGCACTGCGGCTCGACCGGCGACCCGGTCAACGCGCCCGACGGCGCCGCGCTCGGCACCTACCGCGGCTCCACCTTCCCGGGCCACGACTGGGCGTGGGTGGGCACCAACGGCAACTGGACGCCCACCCCGGCGGTGAACAACTACGCAGGCGGCACGACGGCGGTCGCCGGCTCGAACGAGCAGGGCATCGGCGCGGCGGTGTGCCGCTCGGGCCGCACGACGGGCTGGCGCTGCGGCGTCATCCAGGAGAAGAACGTGACCATCAACTACGGGGACGGCGACATCCCCGGGATGGCGACCGGCTCGGCGTGCGCCGAGGGCGGCGACTCCGGCGGCTCGGTGCTCTCGGGCAACCAGGCCCAGGGTGTCACCTCGGGCCGCATCGGCGACTGCTCGTCGAACGGCCGGTTCATCTACCAGCCGGTCAACCCGATCCTGAGCAACTACGGCCTGCAGCTGACCACCACCGGCGGCGGAAGCGGGGGCCGGCCGCTGGTCGGCCTGGCGGGCAAGTGCATCGACGTGCCGAACTCGGACTTCTCCGACGGCAAGCGGCTCCAGCTGTGGACCTGCAACGGCACCGGCGCGCAGAACTTCGCGTTCCAGTCCGACGGCACGCTGCGGGCTGGCGGCAAGTGCATGGACGTCGCCGGGGCCAACACCGGCGACGGCACGGCCGTGCAGCTCGCCAACTGCAGCGGCAACCCGGCGCAGCAGTTCACGCTGAGCGGGGCCGGCGACCTGGTCTCGATCCTCGCCAACAAGTGCGTGGACGTGCCGAACAGCAACAGCGCGAACGGCACGCAGCTGCAGATCTGGACCTGCAACGGCACCGCGGCCCAGAAGTGGCGCGTGGGCTGACGGTTCCCCGTCGGTGAGCTCGGCCGCGCGGGCTCCACTGCGCGGCACGGCACTGCACTTCGAGGCCTAAGTTTCTTCGCTTTGAGACATCTCAGAGCGAAGAAACTTAGGCCTCGAAGCGGAGCCGCGGACAGCGCGGCAGCAGACCCGGGTCAGCGGGCCGGCGTCAGAGGGTCGCGCGGACCGCCTTCGCCGCCGTCACCAGGTTGGCCAGCGACTCCTTCGTCTCCGCGTACGCGCGGGTCTTCAGGCCGCAGTCCGGGTTGACCCAGACCAGCCGCGGGTCGATCGACTTGGCCGCGAGCTCGACCAGGTCGGTCACCTCCTCGACGGACGGCACGCGCGGGCTGTGGATGTCGTAGACGCCCGGCCCGATGCCGCGGCCGTACCCGGCGTCGGCCAGCTCGGGCACGATCTCCATGCGGGACCGGGCCGCCTCCACGGACGTGACATCCGCGTCGAGGCCGTCGATCGCGCCGATGACCTGGCCGAACTCCGAGTAGCACAGGTGCGTGTGCACCTGCGTCGCCGAGTCGGCGCCGGCGGTCGAGAGCCGGAACGAGCGCACCGACCACTCCAGGTAGCCGGGGTGCGCGGCCGTGCGGAGCGGCAGCAGCTCGCGCAGGGCGGGCTCGTCCACCTGCACGACGCCGATGCCCGCCGCCTCCAGGTCCGTCACCTCGTCGCGCAGCGCCAGGGCGACCTGGTCGGCGGTGTCGCCGAGGGCCAGGTCGTCGCGGACGAACGACCAGGCCAGGATCGTGACCGGGCCCGTGAGCATGCCCTTGACGGGCTTGTCGGTCAGGGACGCGGCGTACGCCGTCCACTCGACGGTCAGGGGCGCCGGCCGGGACACGTCGCCCCACAGGATCGGCGGGCGCACACAGCGCGAGCCGTAGGACTGCACCCAGCCGTTGACCGTCGTCGCGAAGCCGTCGAGCTGCTCCGCGAAGTACTGCACCATGTCGTTCCGCTCGGGCTCGCCGTGCACCAGCACGTCCAGGCCCAGCTCCTCCTGCAGCGCGACCGTGCTCGCGATCTCGGCGCGCATGGCGGCCGTGTAGTCGGCGTCGGACAGCTCGCCCCGCACCCACGCGGCGCGCGTGCTGCGGATCTCGGAGGTCTGCGGGAACGACCCGATGGTCGTGGTCGGCAGGGCCGGCAGGTTCAGCCGCGCCTGCTGCGCGGCCGCCCGCTCCGCGTACGGCGCGCGCTGTGCGTCGGCCGCGGTCAGGGCGGCGGTCCGCTCCCGCACCTGCGGGACGACGACGCCGGGCGCCTCGGCGCGGGAGCGCACCGCGGCCGTCGACTCGCCGAGCCGGTCGGCGACGGCCGCGCGGCCCTCGGCCAGGCCCGTGGCCAGCGTGGCGACCTCGGCGACCTTCTGGTCGGCGAACGCGAGCCACGACTTCAGGCCCGGCTCCAGGCGGGGCTCGTCGGCGACGTCGTGCGGCACGTGCAGCAGCGAGGTCGAGGTGCCGACGGCGAGTGCCCCTGCGCCGAGGCCGGTGCCCTGGGCCGCGAGGCCCTCCAGGACGGTCAGGCGGGCGTCGAGGTCGGCGCGCCAGATGTTGTGGCCGTCGATCACGCCCGCGACCACGGTCTTGTTCTCCAGGCCCTGCACGGGTCCGGCGGGCACCGCGCCGCGGACCACGTCGATCGCGATCGCCTCGACGTCGGTGCCGGCCAGCAGCGCGAGGCCGTCGCCCGCGTCGCTGCGCAGGTCGCCGTAGGGCGCGGTGACCAGGATCGCGGGGCGCTCGGCGGCGTCGTCCGAACCGGTGCCGGCGGGGGAGAGGTCGGTCGCCAGGCGGGCGTAGGCCCGGCGGACGGCGTCGGCCACCTCGTCGAAGGGGACGTCCAGCAGGTCGGTGACCAGCGCGGGCTCGTCGAGCTGGACCCAGGGCGCGCCCGCGGCGGCCAGCGTGCGCAGCAGCTCCCCGTACGCGGTGACGACGTCGTCGAGCCGGTCCAGCGGGCGGAAGCCCTCGGGGGCGTCGTCGGCCGCCTTGCTGAGCAGCAGGAACGTCACCGGGCCCACCAGCACGGGGCGGGTGACGACGGCCTGGCCGCCGTCGGCCGGGTGCGCCAGCTCGGTGAACTCGCGCACGGCGCGGTCGTCGACGAAGCCGATCGGGGTGTCCGGGCCGATCTCCGGCACCAGGTAGTGGTAGTTCGTGTCGAACCACTTGGTCATCTCGAGCGGCGCCCGGTCGCCCTCGCCGCGGGCCACCGTGAAGTAGGCCGCGAGCGGCAGGTTGCCCTCGTCCGTGGTGAGCCCGGCGAACCGCTCGGGCACCGCGCCCAGCAGCGCGACGGCGTCGAGCACCTGGTCGTAGTAGGAGAACGAGCCGGGGACGGCGGCGGTCCCGGCCTCCAGGCCCAGGTCGACGAGGCGGCGCGCGGTGGCGAGCCGCAGGTCGCGGGCGGTCGCCTCCAGCTCGTCGGCGGTGGTGCGGCCGGCCCAGAAGGACTCGACGGCGCGCTTGAGCTCGCGCCTCCGGCCGATGCGCGGGTAGCCCAGGATCGTGGCGGTGGGAAGGTGCGGGTTCGTGACTGCCATGCGTATCAGCTCCATCGGACCTGGCGTTAGCACCTTGCCCCGAGATTGGCGCCTCGGAGGTAGGTTGCTGCGGTGTCGTGGAGCCAGGACTCTCGACCGCTCTGGATGATGAGATCTGATCGTAGGCATGCCCGAGATGTGGTCGGCAAACCGTCCACGCCTCGGGACGGCTGGTGACCTCCGAGGTCAGCTCGGAAAAGTGTGCCAAGCGACCGCACGATCCCGGCGCCCCGAGGCCGGACTGTCGGGACCGCTACCCGGTCACCCGCCGGCCCGCCGGCCGTGCCACCCGGCGTCCCGTCGGCCGTCCAGTCGGCCGTCCAGTCGGCCGCAGCGCGGCCGCGAGGGCGACGCCCGCGACCAGGCACACCGCGGCGTTGACCGCGATCGCGACGCTCAGGCCGAGCACGGTCCCGCCGCCGGGCGTCGTGGCGGTGACGACCGCCGACATCACCGGGATACCCAGCGCGATGCCGACCTGCTGGCTCATCGTCGTCAGGCCGGTCGCCAGGCCCTGCTCGTCGTCGGGGAGACCGGAGGTCGCCGTGACCATGAACCCGACGATCGCCACCAGGTTCGCCACACCGCCCACGAAGGTCAGGGCCAGCAGGACGACGAGCCACCCGGGCAGCTCCCCGAGGAGCGCCAGCGGTGCGGTCGCGACGGCCTGTGCCACGAGCCCGAGCACGATGGCGCGCCGCCCGCCGACCGCGCCGATCACGCGTGGCCCGACCATGCCGCCCAGTACCGTGCCCGCTCCGAGCACCGCGAAGACGAAGCCTGTCTGCAGGGGTCCGAGGCCACGGACCTCCTGCAGGTAGAGAGTGAGCAGGAAGACCAGGGACGTCTCGGTGGCGAACGCGACCAGCCCCGCGGCGTTGCCCCAGCCGACGGTCCGGCGCGCCAGGATGCCCAGCGGGACGAGCGGGTGCTCGACCCGGCGCTCGATCAGGACGAACGCCGCCAGCAGCGCGCCGGCGAGAGCGAGCGCGGTCCAGCTCGCCGGGGCCGCCCACGAGTGCTCGGCCGCCTGGGTGAGCCCGTGGACGCCCGCGGCGAGCGCCAGCGTGATCGCGACCGCACCGGGTGCGTCCAGCCGGGCGCGGCGTGTGGGTCGCGTCTCGCGCAGCACCATCGGTCCGACGACGAGGACGGCGACCGCCACGACGACGTTGACGAAGAATGCCCAGCGCCAGCTGACCAGGCCCGCGAACAGCCCGCCCAGCACGGCCCCGGACGTGAACCCGGCCGCCATCAGTGCCCCGTTCAGACCCAGCGCCCGGTCGCGCAGCGGGCCCTCCGGGAAGGACGTGGTGATCAGCGAGAGCGCCGCCGGGGTGACGGCGGCCGTGGCGACGCCCTGCGCGACCCGAGCTGCCAGGAGCAGCCAGGCGACGTCCGCGAGCCCGCCGGCCACCGAGGCCGCGCCGAGCAGCGCCATCCCCGCCAGGAACTGCCGCCGTCGGCCGAAGAGGTCGGCGGTGCGCCCGAAGAACAGGGTGAGACCGGCCGCGCACACCGCGAACGAGGTGGCGATCCATTGCAGGTCGGGCAGCGCCAGCCCGACGTCGGCCCCGATCTGTGGGAGTGCAACGTTCAGGATCGAGAAGTCCACGGCCAGCGTGAAGCTCGCCGTGAGGAGGACCGCGAGGGCGAGACGCTCGCGGACGGGCGTCGGAGGTGTCGATGAGGTTCGCATGACGACGACGATCGGCGTCCCCGGCGGGCCGGACCAGCACCCGGTGCTGCGTACCCCTGGCAGGGTCACCCTGACCGCGACGGGAAGGGCGACACTGGGACCATGCGGAGCGAGGCGGGTCACGGGGTGGACCAGGTGGATCGGGCGGGCCGGACGGCTGGGGTGGACCGGACGGCTGGGCTGGACCGGACGGACGGGGCGGGCCGGCCTGCCGGTCGACGATCGGGGCGGCCGGGGCGGCCGGTGACCGAGGAGCTCGGCGACTTCCTGCGCACCCGCCGGGACGCGATCACCCCGGCGGCGTCCGGCCTGACCAGCTGGGGTGCCCGGCGCGTGCCGGGCCTGCGGCGAGAGGAGCTCGCGCAGCTGGCCGGCATCTCGGTGAACTACTACACGCGCCTGGAGCAGGGGCAGTCGGCCAACGCAGGCGAGTCGATCCTGGAGTCGCTCGCCCGGGCGCTCCAGCTCGACGACGACGAACGAGCGCACCTGTTCGCGCTCGCCCGGCCGACCCCGGCCCGGCGTCGGCGGGCGGCGCCGGCCGAACGACCCAGCGGCGGAGTGGTGCGGCTGCTGGCCGCCATGCCGGACGTGCCGGCTCTGCTCCTGGGGCGGCGCAACGACATCCTCGCCTGGAACCCGCTCGGGCACGCCCTGCTCGCCCCGCACCTCGATCCGGCGGCGCCGGCGAGTGTCGGCTCGCGGCCCAACCAGATGCAGCTGCTCTTCCTGGACCCGCACACGCGCGAGCTGTACCGGCACTGGGAGGAGGAGGCCGCGCTGGCCGTGTCCTCGCTCCGGTACACCGCCGTGCGGCACCGCGACGACCGGGCGCTGGCCGAGCTGATCGGCGAGCTGAGCCTGAGCAGCCCCGAGTTCGCGCGGCTCTGGGGGCGGCACGACGTCCGGCTGTGCTCCAGCGGCACCAAGTACCTGCGTCACCCGGAGGTGGGGGACCTGGAGCTCGGCTTCGAGGTGCTGCACCTGCCCGACACCGACGGCCAGCGGCTCCTGACGCACACCGCGGCGCCGGGATCGGGGTCAGAGGCCGCGCTCCGGCTGCTCGCGCGCGGGACGGCGGTCTGAGGGCTGGGTGTCGGGGGCCGGGCATCGGAGGGCCGGGTTTTGGAGGGCCGGGCATTGGAGGGCCGGGCGTCGAGGTCGATCGGCGTCCGGCCCTCCTCGCCTCGTCAGGCCACCGGGACGGTTGTCCGGCGTCGGGCCGTGGCGAGCCGGAGCAGGACGGCGGCGCCCGCCAGCGCCGCGCCGACCACCAGTGGCCCGGCGGTCCCGAGCGCGGCCAGGCCGACCCCGCCGAGCAGCGGGCCGCCGACCGCCCCCAGGTTCAAGGCGACCGTCGAGAAGGCCCCGCCCATCGTCGGTGCGCCCTGGGCTGCCGCCATGGCGCGCGCGATCAGCGTGCTGCCCACCGCGAAGGACAGCGCGCCCTGCACCGGCGCCAGCACCCACAAGGCCGCCGGGTTGCCGGCCAGTGCCGCCCACGTGATCCACCCCAGGACCAGGGTGGGCCCGGCGACGTCGAGCAAGAGCCGGCCGCGGCTGTCGGCGAGGCGGCCTGCCGCCGAGACTCCCGCGAACGCGCCGAGCCCGAACAGCGCGAGCACCACCGGTACGAGCGACGGGCCGAGGCCCGCCCCGTCCGTGACGACGACCGCCAGGTAGGTGAAGGCGCAGAACGTCGCGCCGTTGACCAGCACCCCGAGTGCGAGGTGCCGTTGGAGGTCCGGGGACCGGAGGGTGCGGAGCTCGGCCCTGAGGCCGAGCCTGCTCGGGTCCCCGGTGTGGCCGCTCAGCGCGGAGCGGGTCGCGCCTTTACGGCCCGGTCGGTCTGGTGTCAGCCGGAGGACGGCGACCAGGGCCGCGGTGGCGAGCCCCGCGATGGCCCAGAGCGCGGACCGCCAGCCCCAGAGCTCACCCAGCAGCGCGCCCGCGGGGACGCCGGCGACCAGGGCGAGCGTCGTGCCGCCGAGGAGCACGGACAGGGCCCGGGCGCGCCGTCCGGCCGGGACCACCAGGGTGGCCGTCGACAGGGCGACCGCGAGGAAGCCGGCGTTGGCCAGGGCGGCCACGAACCGGGTGCCGAGCAGCACGCCGAAGCTGTCGGTCAGCGCGCCCGAGACATGGGCCAGGACGAACACGGCCAGGCACGCGGACAGGGTCCGGCGCGGGGGCAGGCGGCGTCCGACGGCGGCCGTCAGCGGCGCGCCAACCACCATCCCGACCGCGAATCCCGAGGTCAGGTAGCCGGCTTGGGCGACCGAGACGCCGAGGTCGGCGGAGATGCCGGGTACGAGCCCGGCGAGGACGAATTCCGACGTGCCTTGCGCGAAGACCGCGACCGCGAGCACGTAGAGCAGGACAGGCATGAACGACTCCGAAGGGGGAGAGGGAACGGGTAGGCCTGGTCGGCACTACGGGCCCTTCGGATGCGCTCTGGTCGCCCGCTCCGTCAGGGAAGCGGGCCGCGAGGTGTGGCCTCGGTGATCTCTACAGGGGCATCTCGGGCTACCGGAGTACCGGCAGCCCGAACCTGGATGCTTCTGGAGACCTCATGCGGTGAAGCTAGCACGCACGGGCAGCGGACGGCGCCAGGCGACCTCGCGGTCGAGCTGGCCCGTCGAGCGGAACAGCGCGACCTGGTGGGCGTCGGGCAGGGCGGCGGCGAGCGCCTGCGTGGTCGTGGGCCCGAAGCCGAGCTTCTGCCAGAAGCCGCCCGAGCGACGGGAGAACAGCCAGGCCTCGCCCGCCCCGGCGTCGGCGGCCCGGTCCAGCGCGAACCGGGCCAGGCGCAGGCCGGCCCCGGTGCCACGCAGGTCGGGCCGGACGGCGACGCTGCGGACCAGCGCGTGCGCGGCGTCGCCGCCGAGCTCGAACCCCGTGGTCGTGGCGACCGCGCCGTCCTGGTCCCGCTCCAGCCAGAGGTGGACGGCGGGCTCCGCGAGTGCGGCGACCGTCAGGTCGGCTGTGCGCAGGAACGCGGCCAGGTCGTCGAGGTCGGCGGAGGTGGCGCGGTGGAGCACGGCGGGAGCCTATCGGGGTGTGGGTGTGGGTGCGGGTGCGTGCCCGGGTCCGGGTTGGGTCATGGGCGGCCGGTGTCGTTCGTGGGCGACATGCTGGGCTCGTTGCAGCCCGCCCAGCTGAGCTCGCTGTGCACGCGGAACTGCTTGCCCTCGTCGCCCTCGGCCCAGATCTCGACGTCGCTCGGCAACCAGGTGGTGGTGTCGACGAGCAGCTCGACCCGGGTCATGACGCCGCCGCGCACCGCGGTGTCCGAGGGGATGATCCGGATCCGGGCGACGGTCTGCCCGCCGACTCGCTCGACGTGGACATCGTCGGTGCCGAGCCCTGCCGTACCGAGGCCCGCCGTGCCGAGGCCCGCCGTGCCGAGGCCCTGGGTGTCGTAGTCCTGGGTGTCGAGTTCTCGGGTGTCAGAGTCCTGGGTGTCGACGCCGTCCAGGGCAAGGTCCTGGTCTGTCCGGTCGTTCGCGCTCGTTCGGCTGTTCGTGCCGTCGTACCCGGGCAGCCCGAGCACGACTGCGGCCGACGCCGCCTGCAGCACCTCCAGGGGCTGCTGGTCCAGGGTGGTCTTGGGGGCTGCGATGCCCGTCCCTTCGACGGGGTCGAAGCGCAGCGCCGAGTTGTCCCCGAACGTCGACCGGGTCTTGACGCCACAGCTCCCGCCCGACATCGCCTTGCCCGCACGGGTGACGACATCCCCCGGTGTCATCCAGCTGGTGGGCGACGGCGACGCGCCGTCTTCTGGGGCGACGACGCCGGGCGTGCTCGGGGTCGAGCCGGGCAGGGCGCCCGGTGCGAGCATGTTGGTCAGGCTCACGGTGAGGACCGCGGCGGTCGCCGCCGCGGCGCTCCATGCGAGCACCCGCCCGCGGCGGGTTGACCCACGGCGGGTTGACCCGCGGCGCAGCGCCGTCGGGACCTGGCCGGTCGGCGCGCCGGCGTCGCGAAGCAGCACCTCGACATTCCCGGTGTCGGGCCAAGCATCAGGCCAAGCGTCGGACCTGGCACCGGAGCCAGCACCTGACCCAGAATTGGGCCCGGTATCGGGCCAGGCCGCGTGGTCGGAATCGTCGGGACCGAACCCGCTCGGGTCCAGGGTCGTCCCGTCGTGGCCGGTCGAGGTGCCGTTCGCCCGCGCACGGGACTCGGCGTACACCCGCCGCAGGTCCAGCTCAGGATCGGCCCCGCGCAGCGCGCGGCGGGCGCGGGTCAGCTCGTCGTCGTCCACGTCAGGCTCCTTCCTCGATCAGTCGGGCGTACGCGGCGCGCAGGCGCCCTCGGGCCCGGTGCACCCGGTTGGCGGCGACGGCAGTGGTGCAGCCGAGCACCTGGGCCACCTCCGCCGTCGAGAGCTCCGCGGCCGCCAGCAGTGCGATGACCTCCCGGTCGGCCGGGCGCAGCAGGTCCATGGCGCGACGGAGCTCGTCGAGCTCGCCGACCAGGCGGACGTCGTCCGCGCCGGCCGGGGCAGGATGGGTCCCGACCCGGTCCACGAGAGCCGTGCGCCGGTGCTGGGCGCGTACCTGGTTGGCCAGCACGCGGCGGGCGACGGCCAGGAGCCAGGCGCGCGGGTGGTCCGGCAGCTCGCCCTTGCGCCACGCGATCGCGAACACCTCGGCGACGACGTCCTCCGCCTCGGCAGCGGGGAGGCGTGCACGGGCGTACCGGTACACGCCGTGCGCGTGCGTCGCGAAGAGCTCCTCGGTGCGTTCGGGCGTGAGCGTGCCCGGGACGACGCGATGCGACTCGGTGTTGGTGGCCAGGGCGGACTCCGGTGTGCCGATGGTGGTCAGGGGCGAACAGCGGTCAGGAACGAAAAGTGGTCGGGAACGAATAGTGGTCGGGAGCGGCTGGGGGTCGGGAACGGCTGGGGAGGCGCTCTCGATCGGTGCCTTCAAACGGTTGGTGTCCGGCGTCGTCGCGGCCATGTCACGCAACGTTTGTGACCCACGTCACAGTGCGCGGCTGAGATGCCGTGCGTGTCGCCGTACACCGACCGGGTTGTGACCATCTTCCTGGACCGACTGTCCCTGCCACGTATCGCCGTCGTCATGCTCGCCGTCGCGCTCCTGTCCACGGGGTGCGCTTCGGGTGCGGCTCGGGCGACGTACGAGACGTCGGCCTCGTCAGGGTCGGAGACAGCACACGGAGGTCCGGCGGCGGACGGGGCGGCTGCCGGCGGGGCGGGTTCAGGTAGCGCGGCTGCTGACGGCGCGGGCGCTGAGAGGGCGGACAACGGAAGCACGGAGGACGGAAGCACGGGCGACGGAGATGTGGACACCGGCGGTCTCGACCCCGATGCCCGCACGGGTGGGGTCCCGCCGAGCGACGGCTCGGCGCCCGCGGGTTCGGATTCCGGGGGTGTTGAGGACTCAGCGGGTGCCTCCGCCGAGGCGGCCCCCGGCATCGACCTGGCGGCCCACTCGCCCAAGGACCCGGCGAGCCCGTGGGTGGTCGTGAACAAACGGGTGGCCGTCGACCCGGTCGACTACGAGCCGGACCTGACGACGGTCCGTGGCTACCTCGTGCGCCCGGACGTCGCGCCCGACCTCACCGCGCTCCTCGCCGCAGCCGAGGATGACGGTGTGCGCCTGACGCTGCGCAGCGCCTACCGGGGCTACTCGAAGCAGGCCGTGGTCTACGAGGGCTGGGTGGCGCAGCTCGGCAGGACGCAGGCCGACGCGGTGTCGGCGCGCCCGGGGCACAGCGAGCACCAGACGGGCCTGGCGGTGGACGTGGGCGGCAGCAGCCGGCCGGAGTGCGACTTCGAGCCGTGCTTCGGCGACACGCCCGAGGGCCGGTGGGTCGCCGAGCACGCAAGGAGCTTCGGCTTCCTGGTCCGGTACACGCCGAAGAACAAGGCCGTGACGGGGTACGCCCCGGAGGCGTGGCACCTGCGCTGGGTGGGTCGTGACCTGGCGGGACACCTGAGCGAGACCGGCCTCAGCACACTGGAGGAGGTGTTCGACGTGCCGGGCGGGGGTTATGCCCGCTGACGGGCTTGACCTTGCCGTAGCGGCAACCTTGCACGCTGCGGTCATGACCACTTCAGCCAGAGCGGCACCGACCACACGGACCACACCGAGCACATCGACCACACCGAGCGCATCGGCACCAGCCGCACCGGTACCAGCGGCACCGCAGGCGAACGCCCCGGTCTCGGGCGCCCGAGCGTCGGGCTTGTCGGCGTTCGGCACCTCGGCTCCCGGTACCGCGATCGGCCCGGCAGGCGCAGGCGGCGGCCGATCCAGCGTCGGCCCGGCAGGCAGTACCTCAGCAGGCAGTGCGCCAGCAGCCGTCGCTGGGCATGCGAACGAACTCGGGAGGAGACACTAGGGCATGCTGACCATCGGCCAGGTCGCGGCGTACGCCGGCGTGACGGCGCGCACCGTCCGGCACTACCACGCCGTCGGGCTGCTCCCGGAGCCGGGGCGCGACCATTCCGGGTATCGCCGGTACGGCGCGCAGGCGGTCGTGGACCTGATCCGGATCAGGGTCCTGGCCGACGCCGGCGTCCCGCTGGCCCGGGTCCACGACCTCCTGCGGGCCGACGACGCGGAATTCGCGGCCGCCGTCGCCGAGATAGACACCCGTCTCCGGTCGGAGATCGTGGAGCGCGAGCGGCACCGGGAGCGCATCACCCGGCTCGCCGCGGGGGACAGCCTGGCCCTGCCGCCGGAGGGTGCGGCGTACCTCGACCGGTGGCGTGCGCTCGGCATTCCTGAGCGGGTCGTCCAGATCGAGCGGGACAGCTGGATCCTGTCGCTCGCCGTGTACTCGCGGGAAGAGATCGCCACCGCCATGGTGAACAAGGGCCGGCTGCTGGACGACGCCGAGTTCGTCGACGTCCTGCGTGCGATCGGCGAGGGGATCGACTGGGAGCCGGACGATCCGCGGCTGCCCGGGCTGGCCGACAAGGTGGCGGCCGTGCTCGACCGCCACGCCGAGTGGTCCGGCGGCGGGTCGGGCGAGATGGAGCGCGCGCTCGTCGAGCAGTTCGACTCGATCGCCCTGGACTCCATCCCTGCGGGACGTCGGCTGGAGGCGCTGCTCGAGGAGCGCGGCTGGTCGGGCTGGACCCGCCAGAAGCGGGTTCGGCCGCGGGGCGCCGTCGACGAGTGAGTTGAGCACAGCGGTTGCTGCCAGGGCAGCGGATCCCTGGCA
>NZ_JBHVEG010000091.1:0-25284 GCF_042802395.1 Promicromonospora sp. NPDC057488 | reverse complement strand
GGTACAGGTCACTCCGGTGACCTGTACGTCTGACACGTGCGGGGCTATGTCAGGTGGTCGTTGGCGCCGCTCGTCCAGGCCGCGTGCCGGTCGGCCGAGCGCAGCACGATCGCCCGCGCGTCCACGGGGATCACGCCCCGGAAGTTGTTGTAGAGCCGGTCGAACTCGAACCGCGCCACGTGCTGCGCCACCCGCTGCACCACCGATCCCGACAGCGGGATCCGGTTCGGGTAGCTGCGCATGAACGACACCGACGTGCGGTCCGGGTTCGCGAAGATCGTGTCGCCGCTGAGCAGCACGCCCTTGCCCCCGGCGCCGGCCGCCCAGTGCGCCACCGCGGACCCCGGGAAGTGCCCGCCCGGCTGGCTGAGCGTCACGCCGGGCAGGATCTCGCGGTCGCCCTTCCACAGCTCGACGGCGTCGTCGGTCCGGGCGAGCCAGCCGGCGTCGGCCTCGCTGACCAGGATCGGGACACCGCCCAGCCGGCGGCTCCACTCGACCTGCACCCCGTACATGTGGGGGTGGCTCGCGACGATGTACGCGAGCCCGCCGAGCTCCCGCACGGCGTCGACGGCGGCGTCGTCGACGTAGCCGGGGACGTCGAACATGAGGTTCCCCGCCGCGGTCCGGGCGATCTTCGCGGTGGGTCCGATGCCGACGTCGGGCACCGTGTTGAGGCCGAACAGGTCCGGTTCGAGCTCCTCGACCGCGATGCTCTCGCCGTTGGCCGCGAGCTCTTCCAGCGTGGTCCAGCGCTGCCCGTCGGCGGGCACCCACTGCCGCTCGTCGGCGCAGACCGCGCAGACCTCGGGCCGGGACTCGTGCTCCACGCCGCAGGTGCTGCAGATCCAGAACGTCATCGTCGGACTTCCCTTCGTCGGGCCGGTGCTCGCCACCTTGCGCCAACCGGGCGGCCGTGTCCAGCAATACGACTCCGCCTCAAGGTGGAAGCGCCCGCGCCACCGGGTTCCTACCCTTGGGGCATGGCCGTCGCACCACCACCGCCCGCTTCCCGGCAGCCCGACGCCGGACGCCCCGCCGACGCCGCGTCCGCGCGGGCAGCCGGCGGTGTGCCCGCCGAGGGCCGCCTCGGCCGGCTGGCCGACTGGTTCGGCGTGGACGCCGACTGGGAGCGGGTGCCCGCCGGCCGGCGGGGGTACCGCCGCGACCTGCTGCTCGGCGCCGGCTTCGCCGTGCTCGCGGCCCTCTCGATCGAACTCGGCCACAGCATGGGCCTCTTCGAGGACATCGACGTGCCGATGTGGCTCGTGTTCGTGCTCGGCGTGGCCAGCACGGTCCCGCTCGCGTGGCGCCGCCGCTATCCGCTGATCTCGCTGGTGCTCGTGTACGCGGCATGGTTCGCGCTCGGGCTGACCATCCCGGCGGTCACGATGCTCATGCCGATGCAGATCATGTACTTCGTCGCGATGTTCACCGCCGTGGCCTGGGCGCGTGACCGGCGGGCCATGCTCATCGTGGTCAGCGCGTGCACCATGGTGATGCTGGGGTGGGTCGGCTGGATGTTCGCGGTGCAGCAGGGCATCGAGACCATCCTGGACGAGTTCCCGACGCCCGCCGACTGGCCCGGCCAGGTGGACCCATACCTCGCCAGCGCCATCTATCAGGTCATCATCAACATCGCGTTCTTCGGCGGCGCGGTGCTGGCGGGCCAGATGCAGTGGAACGCCGCGCGCCGGCGCGAGCTGCTGGCCGACCAGACCGTCACCATCGAGCGGCAGGCGGCCGCGCTCACCGACCAGGCAGTGGTCACCGAGCGGGTCCGGATCGCGCGCGAGCTGCACGACGTCGTCGCGCACCACGTGTCTGTCATCGGCATCCAGGCGGCGGCAGCGCGGCGCGTGCTGGACCGGGACCCCGCGCTGGCCGCGGAGGCGCTCGCGACCATCGAGCGCGAGTCGCGCGAGGGAGTCACGCAGATGCGCAACCTGGTGGGCACCCTGCGCTCGGTGCCCGACGGCGGAGGGTCCACCGGTTCGGACACCGCCTCCCGCGCGCCCGAACCGGGGCTGGCCGACCTGCCGGCGCTGGCGGCCGCCGACCACGACGGACTGGACACCACGTTCCGCCAGGTCGAGGAGCCTCCGGGCGCGGCGCGGGACGTGCCCGACCCCATGGGGCTCAGTCTCTACCGGACTGCTCAGGAGGCGATGGCGAACGTGCGCAAGCACTCGACGGCTCGGTCCGCGACGGTCACGCTCCGCGTGGTGCGCGGCCCTGAGCCGCTGGCGGACGAGCGGTTCGCGCACGGGTTCGCGGAGGTGGAGGTGCTCGACGACGGCCGGCCGCGCCACGGGACGTCGGGCTCGGGGCTGGGGCAGCTCGGCATCCGGGAGCGTGTCTCGACCCACCGGGGCGTGGTCGAGATCGGGCCGCGGGCGACCGGCGGGTACCGGGTGCGCGTGCGGCTCCCGCTGCCCGCCCCGGAGGACGCCGCGCCGTCGGCCCGGCCTGAGGCCCGGCCGCAGGACGCGGCGCCGTCCGCCCGGCCGCAGGCCCGGCCTGAGGCTCGCACGGAGGTGGCCCGATGACGCGCGTCCTGCTGGTCGACGACCAGGCCCTGGTGCGTTCCGGCTTCTCCCTCATCCTGTCGGTGGAGGACGACTTCGAGGTGGTCGGCCAGGCCGGCGACGGCGCGGCCGCGATCGAGCTGACCCGCGAGCTGCGGCCCGACATCGTGCTGATGGACGTGCAGATGCCGGTCATGGACGGTATCGAGGCCACGCGCCGCATCGTCGCGGAGAACCTGGCGAAGGTGCTGGTGCTGACGACGTTCGACCACGACGAGTACGTGTTCGACGGGCTCGCGGCCGGCGCCTCGGGGTTCCTGCTGAAGAACTCCGACGCGGAGCACCTCGTGGAGGCGGTGCGGACGGTGGCCGCGGGGCACGCACTGCTCGCACCGCAGGTCACGCGGCGCGTGATCGAGCAGATGGTGGCGGGCGAGCGGGCGCCGTCGGGTACGGTGCCCGGCCCGCGCCCGACGACGGAGCCGGCTCCTGCCGGGCTGACGCTCCTCACACCGCGCGAGCGCGAGGTGCTGGAGCTCGTGGGCACCGGGCTGTCGAACGCCGAGATCGCCTCCACCCTGTTCCTCGGCGAGGCGACGATCAAGACGCACGTCTCGAACGTGCTGTCCAAGCTGCACCTGCGCGACCGGGTCCAGGCCGTGGTCCTGGCCCACCGGGTGGGCCTGGTCTGAGCCGATGTCACCGATCGTTGACATGGTGGGTGCGTGTCAACGATCGGTGACATACACTCTTGATGTCACCGATCGTTGACATGAGGAGGCTCGGATGCGCGTCGCGAATGCCGCGGACATGGGCGTGCTGCTGCGCGACGGCCGAACGCGCCAGGGGATGACGCAGGCCCAGCTCGCCGAAGCGGTCGGGACCTCCCGGGCGTGGGTGGTGGCCGTCGAGTCGGGGTCGCCGAACGCCCGGCTCGACCTCGTGCTGCGTGCCCTCCAGTGGGTCGACCTGGTGGTGGATGTCTCCCCGGACGTGGCGTCCGCGCAGCTCGATCGCCTGATCGGTGACGGCGATGGCTGAGCGGCTCACCGTCTGGTTCGACGGCGTGTTCATCGGGACACTGGATCAGGCGGACGACGGGTCGCTCCGATTTCGGTATGACGATGCGTATCGGTCCGCGCCGGGGGCCACTCCTTTGTCCGTCTCGCTTCCTCTCCTGGTCCAGGATCATGCTGATGCGAGTGTCCGACCGTGGATCGACAACCTGCTGCCGGACAACGACGACGTGCGCGTCCGATGGGCAAGAGAGTTCGACGAGCGCCGAGTCACGGCTTTCAACCTGCTCAAACACATGGGAGTGGACTGCGCGGGTGCGGTTCAGTTCCTGCGCGATGGCGAGACGTTCGACAGCGCCGGTGACTTCGTCCCGCTCGACGACGGCGAGATCGCGGCGCACCTCCGAGCGCTCCGGCGGGACGACAGCGCATGGGACTTCGAGGAGACCGGCGGTAGGTGGTCGCTCGGTGGTCAGCAGGGCAAGTTCGCGCTGGCGCGGGGCGTCGACGGAGGGTGGGGGCTGCCGACGGGCCGGGCGCCCAGCACCCACATCTTCAAGGTCGGTGTCGCGCGCCTCGACAGCAGTGACGCCGCCGAGTACGTGACCATGCGTGCGGCGCGGAAGCTGGGGCTGCTCGCGGCCGGGACCGAGCTCTGCCGGTTCGGGGACGAGCTGGCCGTCGTCGTCGAGCGTTTCGATCGCACGGACACGGAAGGGGCAATGCCCTCGGGTGTCTCGCCCCGGCGAGTGCACCAGGAAGACATGTGCCAGGCGCTTGGTCTGTCCCGGACGCTCAAGTACCAGGCTGACGGGGGTCCGTCTGCGGCGGACGTCGCGGCCTTGCTCGGAAGGGTGGTGGCGCCCCGGCGGCTCGAACGTACGAGGCAGAGGTTCGCCGAGGCGGTGGTGTTCAACTGGCTGACCGCCGGCACGGACGCGCACGCGAAGAACTACGCGTTGATCCACGTGGGAGGCATCACTGCCTTCGCCCCCCTGTACGACCTGATGTCCGCCGCGCTCGTCATGGACGAACGGGAAGTCTTCTATCAGGGCAGGCTCGCCATGAAGCTCGGCGGCGAGTACCGGGTCCGACGTATCGGCTGGCGCGAGGTCGAGAAGGCTTCCGTCGATCTGGGCGTCGAGGCCGACTGGCTGGTCCAGCGTGGCCGAGAGCTGTGGGAGGAGATCCCGGCGGCATTCGCTGAGGTGATCGACGAGGTGGGTGCTGCTATCAGTGCTCCGGTGCGCAAGCAGTTCAAGGACGGTATCGCCGGCCTGAACCGGAGCCTCAAACCCGTCTAGCCGGCCGCGCATGCTCCTGGTGCCCAGGTAATTCCCGGGCCTGATGATCGGTAAGGCCGCCTGAAAGCGGGGTCCGCGACCGGACCCCGCTTTCAGCATTCCGGCGATATCCCGGAAAAGGGACTATTTAACCTATTCCGCAGAAGGGCTGGCGGACGGCTCCGGCGACGGGCTCGTCGACGGTTCCGCGGACGGGCTCGCCGAGGGCTCCGGGGTCGGGCTGGCCGACGGCGTCGGCGTGGGCGACGGCTCCGGGGTCGGCCGCGACGTCGGCTCGACGGTCGGCGGGTCGGTGGGCTCCTCCGACGGCGGGTCCGACGGCTCAGGGGTCGGCTCCGGCGTGGGGGTCGGAGTCGGCGTCGGGGTGGGGGTCGGCGTCGGCTTCGGGGTGGGCTTCGGCGTGGGCGTCGGCTTCTGGGTGGGCGGGTCCGTCGGCTCGGGCGTGGGCCTGACGGTCGGCTTCGCCGGCTGGACGGGGATGCTCCCGCCGCCGGTGCTGCCGCCCTGGCCGGGCGTGATCGTGTGGTGGCCGGCCGGCGGCTGGTAGGCCCTGCGCGGCTGCTCCTGTGCGGGCTCGCGCGCGGCCGGCGGCGTGTAGGTGAACGGGTTCTGCTGGGGCGCGGGCTTGCCGTGGACGTCCACGGTCCCCTTCTCGCCGGTGCTCGCCACCGGCTCGCGCTTCAGCATCATCGGCGGCAGCCCCTGCGTGGTGTCGGGCAGCGCGGCCCCGGCCGACGTGAGCCGGCCCTGGTCCTTGCTCGCCGGCTGCACCGCGACGGCACCCATGATTCCGGCGGTCAGCACCAAGGCCGCCGCCGTTCCTGTGACGATCAATCGCTTGCGCACGCTTTGCTCCCCCTGCAGCTTCAGTTGTTGCTCGGTGCCCTCGACCGCGACGTCCGGTCCTGGGGACCGAACCGTGGATCTTCCGCCGGGAGTGCGTCGCACATTCCGCCGCGGAGGGCTTTCGAACCGTTCAGCGCCGCCCTTGTTCGAGCGGTGTTCCGGTCGGGACAATACGTGGCACGACGTCGTCGGCAACCGGGGCTTGTAATACCAGGTCAAACCCCGCGTTCATGGCCGGGTCGGGCGAGAGTGGCCCACAGAATGTCATAAGAACTGCAACTCGAAATGCCGATCTTGTGACATTTTCCCGGGCGCGGGCCGGGGTGGGTCCGCGGGACCCGTCGCAGGGCGGAGCGTGGTTCCGCCTTGCGGCGGATCCCGCCACCGCCGTCGGCCCCTTAGCGTGACGGCCATGAGCGATCTGGAGGTGCGGGACCTGACCCGCGTGTTTGCCTCGGGCGACACACCCCGGCGGGCGGTGGACGGCGTGAGCTTCGCCGCGACGTCGGGCCTGCTCACGGGGTTCGTCGGCGGGAACGGCGCCGGAAAGACGACGACCATGCGGATGATCATGGGCGTCCTGGCGATCACGAGCGGCGAGGTGCTGTTCGACGGCGCCCCGGTCACCCGGCACGACCGTCGCGAGTTCGGCTACATGCCCGAGGAGCGCGGCCTCTACCCCAAGCAGCCCGTGCTGGACCAGCTCGTCTACCTGGCGCGCCTGCGCGGCATCGATGCGCCCGCCGCCCGCCGAGAGGTGCTGGAGCACCTCGAACGGCTGGGGCTGGCGGGCCGGGCCAAGGACCACGTCGAGAAGCTGTCGCTCGGCAACCAGCAGCGGGTGCAGATCATCGCCGCGGTCATGGGGCAGCCCAAGGCGCTCGTCCTGGACGAGCCGTTCAGCGGGCTCGACCCGGCGGCCGTCGACGCGATGGCCGACCTGCTGCGCGAGCACACCCGGCGCGGCGTGCCCGTGCTGTTCAGCTCGCACCAGCTCGACCTCGTGGAGCGGCTGTGCGAGCGGCTCGTCATCCTCGGCGGTGGCCGGGTCCTCGCGAACGGCACCCCCGACGACCTGCGCGCCAAGGGGGTAACCCGGCACCGGCTCGTGCTGGCGGGCGACGCCGGGTTCGTGCGCGGCGTGCCGGGCGTGCTCGCGGTCGACGTCGACGGCCCGTCCGCCCTGGTCGAGGTGCACGACGATGCCGCGGCGACCCGCCTGCTGTCCGCCGCCCTGGAGCGGGGGGCCGTCCAGGAGTTCTCCCCGGTGCGACCGACGCTGGCCCAGATCTACCGGGAGGTGACCTCGTGAACAGTGCATGGATGCTGGTGGCGACCCGCGAGATCGTCGTGCGGGCGCTCAACAAGGGGTTCCTGATCGGCCTCGCGGTCACCGTGGCGATGATCGGCGGCCTGATCGGCTTCAGCGCCTACATGGACAGCCGCACAGACTCGTTCGACGTCGCCGTCGTGACCGGGGACGAGGCGGCCCTGACGGCCGTCGAGTCGGCGCGCGAGGAGGCCGCGACGTCGGACGAGGGGATCGAGCTCACCGTCCTGCGGGTGGACGACGCCGCGGCGGCCGAGGCCGCCCTCGAGGACGAGACCGCCGACGCCTGGCTCAGCTCCGGCACGACCGGCGCGACGGCCACGGCCGACGACGCCGGGACCGGCTGGTCCCTGTCCGGCTGGCGCGAGCCCGACGGCGGCCTGGCCGAGCTGCTGGGGACGACGGTGCGCGACCAGGTCATGGCCGACCGGGCCGACGGCGCCGGCACCACCATCGAGGAGCTCACGGCGGGCAGCGAGATCGAGACCGAGCGGCTCGACGGCAACCCCGTGGACCCGCAGGTCGTGTTCTTCGCCGGGTTCGTGCTCGCGTTCCTGTTCTTCACGGGCGCGGTCGGCTCGGGCGCGATGATCGCGGGCAGCGTGATCGAGGAGAAGCAGTCCCGGCTGGTCGAGATCATCGCGACCGCCGTGCCGCTGCGGCAGCTCCTGGCGGGCAAGATCATCGGCAGCTCCGTGATCGCGCTGGCGCAGAACCTGCTGCTCGCCGGCATCGGGCTCGTCGGGCTCTCCTTCACCGACCTGTCGGCGGTGCTGCCCGCGATGACGGCCACGATGATCTGGTTCGTCGTGTTCTTCACCGTCGGGTTCGTCGCCGTCGCGGCCCTGTACGCGGTCGCCGGCTCGCTCGCGTCCCGCACCGAGGACCTCCAGTACACGACGACCCCCCTGATGATGCTGCTCATGGGCGTCTACATCGTGACGTTCTCGGCCGACGGCGTGCTCGAACGGGTCCTGTCCTACGTGCCGCCGGCGTCCATCGTGTCCATGCCGGTGCGGGTGCTCAACGGCGACGCGCTCTGGTGGGAGCCTCTCGTGTCGCTCCTCGTCCTCGTGGTCACGACGCTCGGCGCCGTGCTGCTCAGCGAGCGCGCCTACCGCGGCGCCCTGATGCAGACCGGCGGCCGGGTCACGTGGAAGTCCGCCCTGGCCTCGGACCGGGGCACTACCCTCGGGGCGTGACCGAACGCACCCAGCCCGACTCCGCCGCGCCCGGGAGCTCCGATCCCGAGAAGGTGCACACCTTCGACCTGATCGACGAGGTCCCGGGCTCGTCCCGCAGCGGCGCGGACCCGGACGCCACCGAGCCCGACGGTGCCGACACGGACGGTGCCGACACCGACGGTGCCGACACGGACGACGCGGCCGGGCCGGACGCGGAGCCCGCGCCGCGCGCGCCGGGCCGGGCGGCGGTGGCGCTCGCGGGCGCGCGGTCCGCCGTCGGGCGGACGGTGCGGCGCGGCGGCGCGGCCGTGCGCCGGCGGGTGCCCGCCACGCGCCGTGGCCGGGTCCTGCTGGCGGGCGGGACCGCCGTGGTGGTCGTGGTGGCGGTCGTGGCCGGGGTGCTGGTCAACGGCGCGCTGCGCGAGCGCGCGCTGCTCGCCACGCCGTCCGGCACCCGCAGCCTGGCGGAGCGGCCCACCGAGCAGTGGTCGGTCGACCTGGAGAACCCGATCTCGGCGGTCCTCGTCCGGATGCCGGGTGTGCTCGCGGTCGTCGGCGACGCGAAGGTCCAGGGTCTCGACCCGGCGACGGGCGCGGTCCGGTGGACCGTGGACGTCGCCGACGCCGTGGACTGCGGCCCGCTGGGTGCCCTCGGCGTCGGCGGCCCGCTGGGGGCGCTCCCGGTCGAGAAGCTGGTCTGCGTCACGGTGTCGGAGGACGGCGACCAGGGTGTCACGGTGGTCGAGCCGGACGGCGGATCGACCACCCGGGAGCTGGAGGCCGGCGCCACGGTGCAGCCCGCGCCCGACGGCGGCCTGATCTATCTCGAGCTCGCGGGCGGCGAGCACGAGCAGGAGCCGGTCGTGGTCGACAAGGTGGGCACGCCGCACCTGCCCAAGGGCTTCGTCGCGCCGGACCTGACGGTCCGGGTCGAGGACGCGGCGACCGGCGCGGAGCGCTGGAGCGCGGACGTCGCCGCCGGCCCGGCGGACGCGAACCTGTGCGTCTCCTACAACTCCGGCCCGGAGGACCCCGACACCCCCACCCCGGTGCTGGACCTCGTCGGCGCTGTGTACGGCGACCTGAGCAACGGGGTCCTGGAGGTCGAGGGCTGCGGGGTCTCGGCGGCGTTCCTGCTCGACGGCACGCGCCTCGACAACCCGAAGGACACGACCGACGCGCCGGCGGGCGGGGCGACGGGATCCTTCACGGCGCTGCCCGACGGCGGCTGGGCCGGGCCCGACCCGGCGGCGGCTGGTGCCGAGACGCCCAACCAGGTGGTGCACCTGCCCGACGGCGAGACCCTGCGGCTCGACGGTCAGGTGCTCGTGCCGTGGGCCACCGACGGCCGGGACCCGGGCCTGCTGCTGGAGCGGGTGGGCGTGCACACCGAGGGCCGGTCCACCGAGGGGCGCGACGCCGGGGAACAGCTCTGGAGCGTCTCGGTGCTCCGTGCCACCGAGCTGCTCGCCCGCGTCGCCGGTACCGGTGTCGTCGTGGACGAGCTCGGGCAGGTGCGGGGGATCGACCTCGGCACGGGCGCGGAGCGCTGGACGCTCGACCCCGAGGCGCTCGGCCTCGGCGACGGGACGTGGGACGTGAGCTCGCTGGTCTTCGGAGCCTTCACGGACGGCGACACCCTGCTGCTCCCGGTGTCCGGCGACCCCGCGGGCGGCGACTCGGGGCTGCGGCTGGTCGCGATCGACCTGCGCGACGGCTCGGTGCGCTGGGAGATCGAGCAGGACACCCCGTACACCCAGCTGGTCAGCGTGGACGGCTATCTCGCGCAGATCACCCAGCAGGGCGTCGTGGGACTGGGGTGACTCGCAGGTTACGCGGCTAGGATCCGGCCATGCCGCGGCCTGACCAGCAGGAACCCGTCGTCTTCGAGCTGGTCGAGGGCGAGGGGCCGGACGGTGTGGCGCAGGCCGCCGGCGCACCCCCGGAGGACTCCCCCGGGCGGCGTCTGCCCCGGCTCCCCCGGTTGTCGCGCCGCACCTGGCTGCTCACCGCGGCGGTCGTCGCCGTCGTCGTGGCGGGGATGACCGCCGTCGACCTGGTGCGGGACCACCTGCGCGCGGAGCTGATGCGCACCTCGCCCGTCGGGGTGGCGTCGCTGGCCGAGATGCCCGAGCGGGGCTGGACCGTGCCGTTCGACGTCCCCACGCCGACGGCCGACGAGGCGTACGTGGACCAGCCGCTCGTGACCATGGACGGGCTGCTGGTGCTGCCGCCCGGCACCGCGCAGAGCTACACCGTGGATCCGTTCACCGGCCTGGCCGAAGCCGTCCCGGTCGGGTTCGACGACGTCGTCGCCGTCGACCCGGGCTCGGGCGAGGTCGCCTGGCGGGTGCCCCTGGACGAGGACCCGGTGTGCGGGCCGACCGCCCAGGACGCGTCGGTGTCCGTCGACGCGCTGGTGTGCGTGCACGGCCCGGAGGACGCCCGCGAGGTGCTGACTGTCGCGCCCGACGGCACCACCCGGTCCCGGCCGGCGGACCTGGCGGACGGCGAGCAGGTCTCCCCCGGCCCCGACGGTTTGCTGATCCGGGTGACCCGCACCGGCGGCGCCGCCGCGGCCGAGGAGGTGCTGTGCGACGACCTCGGCACGTGCACGCCGTCGGTCCTGGAACAGGGCCGGGACGTGCGCGTCGTGGCCGAGCACGCCGCGACCGGCGCGGAACGCTGGGCAACCACGGTCGAGTTCCGGCCCACGGAGACCGTCAACTGCCAGCAGCAGGTCGCCGACAGCGGGCGGACGACCGTCGACACGTACCGGGTCACGATGCGCACCGGGGCCGAGTCGGTAGTCGTGGACGGCTGCGGTGTCGCCGCGACGCTGTCGGCGCAGGGGGTCCGGCTCGACCTCGCCGGCGAGTCCGCCGGCGGCTCCGGCGGGGAGGGCGACGGGGGCGACGTGGCACCGGTGGTGTCGGGTGCCTGGGTGACCGAGCTGGGCGGGGGCCTGTTCGCCGTCGAGGCCGGCGCCATGGAGACCCTCGTCGTGGACGACGAGGGGACGGTCGTGCGCACCCTGCCCGGCTGGATGGGAGTCGGGACCCGCGCACCCGATGCCCCCGACGACCTGTGGTTCGCGTCCCGGTCGCCCTACGGGTTCGACGCGTTGCGGGCCGACGGCTCGGTGGCCTGGACGGACCGGAAGAGCCAGAGCATCCTGCTCGTCGGCCGGGACGTGGTGGTCGCGGACCGCGGGGGCCGGGTGGTCGGGCTGGCCCGCGAGACCGGGGACCAGGTCTGGGCCTGGGACGGTGGCGACCTGACCGGGATGGCCCGCTTCCGGACGCTGACCGACGGGCGGACGGTGGCCATGGAGCACCTGCCCCAGGACGGCAAGGCCGGCGGCATGCTCGTGGCGCTCGACCTGGGTACGGGCGAGGAGCGGTGGATCGCGCCGGTCGCGGGCACCGCCGTCGCCGTCGACGGCGAGCTCGTGGAGATCAGCAAGGACGGTCTGACCGGCCTGGATTGAGGCCCGCAGGGGGCTGATCCGAGGCATCCCGCGGCGTTACGCTCGCCGCATGGCGCGCGATCCGGACGACGGCGCTGCGTTCGTCTTCGACCTGGTCGACGACGACGCGGCCGATCCCGGCGCGACCCGGACGGTCGGCATCGACGACCGGGACCGCCCGGACGACGGCGAGGGCGGCGACGGCAACGGCGGCCCGGCCGGCCCGGGCGAGGGCACGGACGGGCTCCCGGCGGGCGGGCCGGCGTCGGGCGGCCAGGTCCTGACGTGGCGCCGGGCGGCGCCGGTCCTCGCACTCGTGGCCGTGGCGCTGGGCACGGGGCTGGGGGTCGACGGCGCGCGGGACGCCGCCCGGATGGACCGGATGCGCGAGGTGCCCGGGGGCGTCGCAGACCTGTCCGTGCCGCTGGGCGAGGAGTGGTCCTGGGCCGGGAAGGTCGACGTCGGCGAGGGCACCACCGACGTCGCCGTGCTCGGCGACGCGCTGGTGTTCGAGTCGGAGGGCGAGCTGGTCGCGCTGGACCCGGCCACTGGCGAGGAGGCCTGGACGGTCGGGCTCGGTGAGGGCGCGGAGTGCGGCCCCACGGTGTCGCCCGTGTGGGACGACCCGGTGACCCCCGCCCTGGTCTGCCTGCAGGAGCGCGGCCAGGACACCGAGGTGTTCGTGGTGGGCCCCGACGGCGAGGCCTCGCGCCCGCGGCTGCTCGACGCCGCGGACACGAGGGAGTTCGGGCCGCCGCACACCGGGCCGGACGGCACGGTGCTGCGCGCGCGGCGCGTGGGACCCGAGGCGCGGATCCCGAGCGACGTCAGGTGCGACGCGTCGGGCGAGTGCTCCGGGAGCGTCACCGCCGGCCGCGACCTCGTGCTGCGCGCCGAGGACGCCGTCACCGGCGCGGAGCGCTGGCGCGTGACCGTGCCCTTCCGCTCCACCGAGGCCGCGCTGTGCACCAGCACGTTCGGCTCGGCCTGGGGCAGCTCGGGCAACCGCGTCCACCTCATCGGCCAGCTCGCGCCCGACGCCTTCGGCGCCCGGGTCCGTGCCCACCTCGTGAACGTGGAGGGCTGCGGCGTCCAGGCGGCGGTCACGGCCTCGGGCGTGCTGCTGGGCAGCCGGCTCGAACCGGGGTCCAGCGTCGTCGGCCGGCTCGACTCCGGCGGTTACCTGGGCATGAGCTGGGCCGACATCGCGCGCACCCTGATGTACGCCGCCGACGGCACGACGGTCGGCGAGATCCCTGGGTACGTCATCACCCCCAAGGCCACGGACCAGGTCGGCGCCGACACCCTGCTCGCGATCGACGAGCCCCGGCGCCGCCTCGCGGCCCACGACGCCGACGGGTCCGCGCGCTGGGACATCGCGCTCCAGTCCGGCGGGCAGGAGTTCCTCGCCCAGGTGGGCGAGACAGCCGTGATCACCAGCGGCGCCGGGACCGTCCGCGGGCTCGACCTGGCCACGGGCGAGGAGCGGTGGCTCTGGGACGGCTCGGACCCCGACGAGGAGGCGGACGGCGGCTACTTCGGGACCGCGTACGTGGTCCAGGCGTTCACCGACGGCGAGGTCGTGCTGCTGCTCGCCGAGGGCAGCGGCACCGTGGCGCGGGGCATGGTGGCCCTCGACGCGGGCACGGGCGAGCTCCTCTGGGAGGAGGCCGGCGGGGCCCGCACCACGCTCGACCCGCACGACGGCGACGTCGTGCGGCAGGGCGTGACCGGCGACCTGATCGCCGTGGACGGGCACCTGCTGGAAGTCGGGTCGCTCGGCGTCCGCGGTCTCGGATGAGAGCGCGCGCCAGGCGACATACCCTCGACGACATGGTGCGCGAACCGGGCGACGGCGGTCGGCTCGTCTTCGACCTGGTCGACGACGACGCAGGGGACCCGGCGACGCCGTCCGTCCGCGCCCGCTCCGCCGACCCGGCCGGCGCCGACGGCGAGGGTCCCGGACCGGACGAGCCGCGGTCGCCGGCGGGCCACCCGGACCGCAGGCTGCGCGTCCTCGGGCCGGTCGCCGCGGTGCTCGCCGTGGTGCTCGGTACCGGCCTGGCCGTCGAGGGCGCGCGGGACGACGCCCGGATGGAGCGGATGCGCGACGTCGACGGCGGCGTCGCCGACGTCTCCGGGCCGCTGACCCAGACCTGGCGGTGGGCGGGGCTGGTGGGCTCCCGCGAGGCCGCGGACGAGGGGCGCGGGAGCGAGGTGGCGGTGCTCGGCGACGTCCTCGTGTTCCAGTCCGACCGCGAGCTCGTCGCGCTGCGCCCGGAGACGGGCGAGGAGGCGTGGACCGTCCCGCTCGGCGAGGACCCGGACTGCGGACCCCTCGGCACCGCGGGATGGTCCCGGATCGCGACGACGTCCCTGGTCTGCCTCACCGGTCCCGGCGAGGACCGGACCGTCGCGGTGGTCGGGCCGGACGGCCAGGTCTCCGCGCCGCGGGGCCTCGCGCCCGCGGACGCGGAGCGGTACGGGCCGCCCCGGCCCGGGCCGGACGGGACGGTGCTGCGCGCGCGGCGCACGGGACCGGCGTCGGCCGTGGACCGGGGCGACGCCCGCTGCACCGACACCGGCGAGTGCGAGGGGACGGTGGAGGCGGGCCAGGATCTCGCCGTCCGCGCCGAGGACGCCGTCACGGGGGCCGAGCGCTGGAGCGTCGACGTCCCGTTCCGGCCCACCCGCGCAGACCAGTGCAACAACTGGCTCGGCACGTCCTGGGACGGTTCGGCCAACGCCGTCGACCTCGGCCAGATGATCGACCCGGGGGTGTTCGGCGCACGGATCGGCCCCGACCTGGTGCAGCTGTACGGCTGCGGCATCGAGTCCGCCGTCACCCCGGGCGGGAGGCCGCTCGGCACCGGGGCCGAGCCGGGCAGGGGCGGTGTGGACATCCTGTCCACGGGCGGCTTCACCGAGGTCATGTTCGACGACGAGGTGCGCACCGTCCTGTACGCCGCCGACGGCCGCGTCGTCGCCGAGGTCCCGGGGTACGCGCTGGAGCCGGCCGTGTCCGACGGCTCCGGCCCGGGCACGCTGCTCGCCATGGGCACCGCCGACGCCGACCTGCGCGCCTACGGGACCGACGGGACGTTCCGCTGGCGGTCCACGTCCCGGTCCGGCGGTCAGCGCTTCCTCGCCGAGGTCGCCGGGACGATGCTGGTCATGACCGGGGTCGGTGACGTCCGGGGACTCGACGGCGCGACCGGCGAGACGCTCTGGCGGTGGGACGGCACCGAGGCCACGGGCGGCTACAGCGAGGACCACTACGTGTCGCAGACGTTCACCGACGGCGAGTCGGTGCTGCTGGTCACCGAGAACGGCTCCGGCGGCACGGGGCTGGTGGCGCTGGACGCGGCCTCCGGCGAGGTCGTCTGGGAGCAGGAGGGCGGCACGACGGAGGACGGGGGTCTCGCCCAGGGGTTCGACACCTCGCTGGTGGCCGTGGACGGCCGGCTCATGGAGGTCACGCCGTCCGGCGTCCGCGGCCTGGGCTGACCGGACCGGGTGAGGACTGGCGCTCTGGGTGAGCCTCGGCCCGGTGCGGCATACGCTCGGAGGTATGGCTCGTCACGAGGACGACGACGCTTTCGTCTTCGACCTCGTCGAGGGCGAGGGGGACCGGGACCAGCCACCCGCCCCAGCCCTCGCCGAGGAGCAGGACCAGGCCGGACCGGAGGCCGCCCCGGACCCGGTGAGTCCTCCCGCGGCCTATCCGGCGGACGCCGTGCGCGCCTCGGTGGCGCTGCGGCGGGCGCTCGCGGCCGGGGCGGTCCTGGCCACGGTGCTGGGCACCGGAGTCGCCGTCGACGGCATGCACGATGCCGCCCGGGCCGAGCAGATCCGGGACGTGCGCGGCGGTGTCGTGGACGTGTCGGCGCCGCTCGACGAGGTGTGGGAGTGGAGCGGCGTCGTGGGCTCCCGCAGGGCGCTCGTCGAGGGCGAGGGCAACCAGGTCGCGGCCCTCGGTCCCCTGCTGGCGTTCGAGTCCGCCGACGGCCTGCTCGCCCTGCGCGCGGCCACCGGCGAGGAGGCGTGGACCGTACCCCTGGGCGAGGACCCCGACTGCGGGCCCACCGGCTACCTCGGCTGGTCGGACGTCGAGACGAAGGTCATGGTCTGCCTGCAGGGCTCCGGCGCCGAGCGCGAGGCCTTCACGGTGGGGCCCGACGGCGTGCCCACCGACCCGCGCGTGCTCGGCACGGAGGACGAGCAGCGCTACGGCTACGCCCGGCCCGGCCCGGACGGGACCGTGCTGCGGGCCCGGCGGGTGGGCCCCGCGCCGACGGCGCCGGACGGCGCCCAGTGCCCGGACGAGGGGGAGTGCAGCGGCACGGTGACGGACGGGCGGGACCTGCTGCTCCGCGCCGAGGACGCGGTCACGGGCGAGGAGCGCTGGCGCGCGACCGTGCCGTTCGGCCCGATGGCGGCCGAGGGCTGCCGTGCCGGCCCCGCCCTGCCCTGGGACCGGTCGGACGACATCGTCAAGACCGGTGAGCGCCTCGACGCCGAGGGGTTCGGCGCCCGGATCGAGCCGGCCCTCGTGCAGCTGTGGGGCTGCGGCTTCCGGGTCGGCGTCACCACGGAGGGCGCGGTGCTGCCGATGGCGGGCGTGCCCGGGTTCGGCTGGGTGTTCGGCCTCGACACGGGCGGGTACGTCGCGCAGACCGTCGCCCAGCGCTCCGACGGCACGATGGACAGCACGCTCTTCACCGCGGACGGCGGCGTCGTCGCCCGGGTGGCCGGGAGCCTGAACCGCCCGCGGACCACCGACGACCCTGGCTCGGCGACGCTCCTCTCGACGGACCCGCCCGGCGGCCGGCTGCGGTCCTACACCCCGGACGGCGCGCGGCGCTGGGACGTCGCGGTGCGGGACGGCTCCGCGCAGTACCTCGCGCAGGTCGACGACACGGTGGTGACCACGACCTGGACCGGCGACGTCCGGGGGATGGACCTCGCCACGGGTGCCGTGCGCTGGACCTGGCGCACCGCGTCCGGCCTCTACGACTGGCCCTACGAGAGCGGCTACGTGTCCCAGGCCTTCACCGACGGGCAGTCCCTGCTGATGCTCCTGGAGAGCGGGTCCAGCGACACCGAGCTCGTCTCCCTCGACATCGCCTCCGGCGAGCTGGTCTGGGACGGGACGTCGTCGCACGTGCTGACGGAGCGAGGGGACACGATGCTGCTGGCGGTGGACGGGAACCTGCTGGAGGTCTCCCAGGTCGGGGTCCGGCGGCTGGGCTGACCCGCGCGACCGCCGGATGTCGGTGAGCCGTCCTAGGGTGGGCCCATGGTGAGAATCGGCGCGCACGTGGACCTGGCCGACGCGATCGGGGCGGCGAAGACGCTCGACGCGGACGCGGTGCAGGTGTTCCTCAGCGACCCCCAGGCCTGGAAGGTCCCGGACCTGCCGTACGAGGGCGGCGCGGAGGCGCTCCGGGCCGACGCCGAGGCGGCCGACCTGGCGCTCTACGTGCACGCGCCGTACGTGATCAACGTGGCCTCGACCAACAACCGGATCCGCATCCCGAGCCGCAAGCTGCTGCAGCAGATCATGGACGGGGCGAGCGCGATCGGAGCCAAGGGCGTGGTGGTGCACGGCGGGCACGTCACGGCGAACGACGACCCGGCCAAGGGCTTCGACAACTGGCGCAAGGCGATCGACGCGCTGGAGACCGACGTCCCGGTGCTCATCGAGAACACGGCGGGCGGCGACCACTCGATGGCGCGGCGCCTGGAGCGGATCGAGCAGCTCTGGGCGGCCGTGAGCAAGGCGGACGGCGGGGCCGACGTCGGCTTCACCCTCGACACCTGTCATGCCTGGGCCGGGGGGATCGACCTCGCGGCGGCCGCCGACCAGATCCGCGCGATCACGGGCCGCATCGACCTGGTGCACGCCAACGACTCGCGCGACGAGGCGGGGTCGGGCGCGGACCGGCACACCAACTTCGGCCAGGGGCAGATCCCCCAGGACCTGCTGATCGGCGTGATCGCCGCGGCGGGCGCCCCCGTCATCTGCGAGACCAAGGGCGACATGGCACCGGACATCGCCTGGCTGCGGGAGAACCTGGGCTGAGCCGCCCCGCTGGTCGAGCCCGCCACCGCTGGTCGAGCCCGCCACCGCTGGTCGAGCTCGCCACCGCTGGTCGAGCCTGTCGAGACCACCTGGCAGGATCAGACGCATGGCAACGACGCAGCGGGTAGTGGTCACGGGCGCGAGCGGCAAGCTCGGCCGGTTCGTGGTGGAGCACCTGGCGGACTCCGGGTACGACGTCGTCGCGGCCGACCGGGTGTCGCCCGAGCAGGGCAGCGCGGGCCGGTTCACGGTCGCCGACCTGACCGACCTCGGCCAGGTCGTCGAGCTGCTGTCCGGCGTGGACGAGGGCCACCCGGCCGACGCCGTCGTGCACCTGTCCGCGATCCCCGCGCCCGGGCTGGCGACCAACGCCGCGACGTTCCGCAACAACGTGCCCAGCACCTACAACGTGCTGCGCGCCGCGCAGGTGGTGGGCGTGCGGAACGTGGTCACGGCGTCGTCCGAGACAGTGCTCGGCCTGCCGTTCGACGTGCCGCCGCCGTACATCCCGGTGGACGAGGAGTACGACGTGCTGCCGCAGTCCACGTACTCGCTCGGCAAGTCGCTCGAGGAGGAGATGGCCCGGCACTTCACGCGCTGGGAGCCGGAGCTCAAGGTGGCGGCGCTGCGGTTCTCCAACGTGATGCGCCCCGAGGACTACGCGCGCTTCCCGTCCTGGCAGGACGACGCCGCGGCTCGGCGCTGGAACCTGTGGGGCTACATCGACGGCCGCGACGGGGCGCAGGCCGTGCGCCGCGCCCTGGAGGCGGACTTCACGGGGTTCGAGGCCTTCGTCATCGCCAACGAGGACACCGTCATGGAGCGGGACTCGGCGGACCTGGTGGCCGAGCAGTTCCCCGACGTGCCGCTGCGCCGTCCGCTGCGGGGCCGCGAGACGCTGCTGAGCATCGACAAGGCCCGCCGGGTGCTGGGCTACGCGCCGCTGCACCGCTGGCAGGACGAGGTCTGACGCCCGTACCTACGCCGCCCGCGCCGCCCCGCTGACGACGGCCCGGCAGCTCCGCAGGAACGAGGCCCCGACCCGGGACGGGTCGCCGAGGTAGCCGGCGACCATGACGCCGTCGCGCAGCAGCATGAGGTCCTCCGCGACGGCGCCCGGCTCGGCGAGCCGGAGCGGGGCGACGAGGCGCTCGAACGCGCTCACCCACCAGGCGCGGTGCTCGTCGACGACCTTGCGGACGGGACTGGCCGGATCGGGGTACTCCGCCGCCGCGTTGATGAACGGGCATCCGCGGAAGTCGGGCGCGCAGGCCATCGCGCCGGTGTGGTCGGCCATCAGGCGCAGCGTCGCGTCCACGTCGCCGTCGCCGTGGGCGATGGCCGCGTCGACCCCGGCGCGCTCCTGCGCCGCGCGGTGCTCCAGGTAGGCGACCACGAGGTCGTCCTTGCTCTGGAAGTGCCGGTAGAAGGTCACCTTCGTGGTGCCGGCGAGCTCGATCACCTTGTCCACGCTCACGGCGCGCAGGCCGTGCGCGTAGAAGAGCTCGTTCGCCGCCTCGATCAGCCGGTCTGACATGGATCCGCGCACGGTCGCGATCATACGTGTCCCCTTTTCCTCGTCCCCTTGCGCCTGACGGCCCTGGATGTGTACTGTCTCGATCGGTAGAGTTACTAGTCAGTCTACCTAGACAAATGACCGCGCGGATTGATTCCCGCGGCCGCCATCCGAAGGGAACGCCCATGTCCACCACCGTGGAAGCATCCGCAGCGACCACCGCGACCGCGCTGCGGAACCTGTACTTCGTCCGGTTCGGCTTCGCCGTCGTCTGGGCCGCGCTGCTGTTCGTCGTCGGGCAGAGCCTCGGCCCGGTCACGATCGGGCTGCTCGTGCTCTACCCGCTGTTCGACGTCGCCGCCGCCGTGGTCGACTTCCGGTCCTCGAAGGCCGCGCGCCCCACGGTGGGCCTGTACTTCAACATGGCGCTGAGCCTGGCGACCGCCATCGGCCTGGGGGTTGCCGTCACCTCGGGCATCCCCGCCGTCCTGCGGGTCTGGGGCGTCTGGGCGATCACCGCCGGCATCGTGCAGCTCATCGTCGCGGTCAGCCGCTACCGCCTCGGCGGCCAGTGGCCCATGATCCTCAGCGGCGGCATCTCGGTCTTCGCGGGCACGGGGTTCTTCATGATGGCCGGCGGCCCGGACGCGGCCCTGACCTCGCTGGCCGGGTACGCCACGCTCGGTGGAATCTTCTTCCTGGTCTCGGCGTTCCGCCTGCACCGCGTTGCCAAGAAGGAGAGCTGACATGAGCGAGACCACCTTCGACGTCGTCGTCATCGGTGCAGGACCCGTAGGCGAGAACGTCGCCGACCGGGTGGTCCAGGGTGGCCTGACCGCCGCGATCGTGGAGCGTGAGCTCGTGGGCGGGGAGTGCTCGTACTGGGCCTGCATGCCCACCAAGGCCCTGCTGCGCGACGCCGCCGCGCTGCGCGCGGCCCGGAGCCTGCCGGGCGCCGGCGCCGCGGTGACCGGTGAGCTCGACCCCGCCGCCGTGTTCGCGCGCCGCGACGAGTTCGCGTCCCACTGGCACGACGACGGCCAGGTCGACTGGCTCACCGGGGCCGGGATCTCCCTGTTCCGCGGGGCCGGGCGGCTCAGCGCCGCCCGCACCGTCGAGGTGACCGACGCCGACGGCGGCACGACCGTGCTGACGGCCCGGCACGCCGTGGTCGTCGCCACCGGCAGCAGCGCGCGCCTGCCCGAGATCCCCGGGCTGGCCGACGTCGCCCCGTGGACCAGCCGGGAGGCGGCGTCCGCCCAGGCCGTACAGGGACGGCTCGCCGTCATCGGCGGCGGCGTGGTCGGCGCCGAGATGGCCACGGCGTACGCGGCCCTGGGTGCCCAGGTCACGATCGTCGCCCGCGACGGGCTGCTGCCCGCGGCGGAGCCGTTCGCGAGCGAGCTCGTGGCGGAGTCGCTCAAGGCGCAGGGCGTGGTGCTGCACCTGAGCACGCAGCCCGTCGAGGTCCGGCGCGACGACGAGGGCACGGTGCACGTCGCGCTCGCGGACGGCACGGACCTCACCGCCGACGAGGTGCTGGTCGCGACCGGCCGCAAGCCGAACACGGACGAGCTGGGCCTGGAGACCGTGGGGCTCATGCCCGGCGACTGGCTCGCGGTCGACGGCACCCTGCGGGTGCTCGGCGGCGACGGCGTCCCGGTCGGTGACGGCTGGCTGTACGCCGCGGGCGACGTCAACCGGCGCGTCCTGCTGACCCACCAGGGCAAGTATCAGGCCCGCGCCGTGGGCGACACGATCGTGGCCCGCGCGACCGGGACCCCCGTGGACGACGCCCCCTGGGGCCGGCACGCGGCCACGGCCGACGAGCGCGCCGTGCCGCAGGTGGTCTTCACGGACCCCGAGATCGCGAGTGTGGGGTACACCGCGGCCGGCGCCGAGGCGGCCGGGCTGCGCATCCGCTCGGTCGAGTACGACCTGGGTGCCGTGGCCGGCGCGTCCCTGCACGCCGACGGGTACACGGGCCGGGCCGCCATGGTGGTCGACGAGGACCGGCGCGTGGTCGTCGGCTTCACCGCGGTGGGCCCCGACGTCGCCGAGCTGCTCCACGCGGCGACCATCGCGATCGCCGGCGAGGTGCCGGTCGACCGGCTGTGGCACGCCGTCCCCGCCTACCCCACCGTCAGCGAGATCTGGCTCCGCCTCCTCGAGACCTACGGCCGGACGGCGTAGGCGACTCCTCAGCGGCCGGGCAGGGCGATCTGGTCGGGGGTGCGGATCTCCGACCACGCCCGGGCCCGGGGGAGCCGGTGGATCGTGATGTCCGTGGGCCGGGTGCCCGCCGGTCCGGCCGGGCGGGCCGGCGGCGGCGCCGCGAGCACGTCGGCGCCCGGCAGCGGCCCGAGGTCCAGGCGGGTCAGCGCGGCGACGTCGCGCACCGGCACCTGGTAGGTGCGGAACGGGCCGAGCGGCGGGATGTCGTCCCGGGCCAGGGCCTGGGCGGTGATCTCGTACAGCTTGGCGTCGTCGAGCTGGGGTGTCTGGTCCAGCACGAACCCGGTCGACTGGAGGATTCTCGGCCTCGTGCCGGCGGCCGCGCCGCCCGCCGCGGCGCCGTCGGGCGCGGGGCCCACCCACGCGACGACCTTCCAGAAGAGGCGGGGGATCCGGACGCCGCGGTAGAGCGGGTCGTCCGCCGCGAAGACCGGGCCGGTCTGGACCGCCAGGCGGTGGTCGTGGGCGGACGCGTACCTCAGCACGTGGTCCTCCAGCCCGTTCCAGAGCTCCTTGGACTGGTTGAACCTGTTCACCTGCGGGGCCGCGTTCGTGTATGTGAACGTGTCGTGGTTGGCCCGCGTCGCGGTCTCGGCGTCGCCCCAGACCGGGTCGAGCCGGCGGACCAGGTGCCCGCGGTCGAGCGGGTTGCCCGCGTAGAGCTCGGCGCCGGACTGCTCGGCGCTCGGGACGCGGCCGTCCAGCCGCCAGCGCCCGGAACGGCGCAGCGCCTGGAGCGTGGCGCCGTCGACGGTGCAGGCCGTGGCCGCGGCGAGCCGCCGGCCCGGGTGCAGCAGCACGGAGAAGTGGGTGTAGTCGAGCACGCGCAGCTCGACCGGGGAGACGGGGAGCGGGACGCCGAAACCGAGGAACTGAGCGTCATAACCGGTCACAGGCAGACAGCCAACCAGAGCAGTCCAGGTCATGACCAGACCAACAATCGGACGCGATGGACGTCGGATGGCAATCTCGGCCTAGGCTCTAGCCCGTGAGTGAATCAACTCAGACCGTCCGCGGCAACGCCCGGCACGAGGTACCTGACCCGCTGCGCGAGGACGTGCGCCTGCTCGGCGGCCTCCTCGGCAGGATCCTGCGCGAGGACGGAGGCCAGGACCTGCTGGACGACGTCGAACGTCTGCGCGAGCTGACGATCCGCGCCTACGGCGACCCGTCGCCGCACGCGCTGGACGAGGCCGCCGACGTCGTCGCGTCCTTCTCCGTGGAGCGCGCCGAACAGGTCGCCCGCGCGTTCACCTGCTACTTCCACCTCGCGAACCTCGCCGAGGAGTACCACCGGGTGCGCGTGCTGCGCGCCCGCGAGGCCGAGACGACGACGGGCCCGGCCGTCCTGGAGGACACGATCCCCGCGGCGTTCGCCCGGCTCACCGAGGAGGTGGGCCGCGACGAGGCGCTGCGGCGGCTCGACGAGCTGGAGTTCCGGCCCGTGCTCACGGCGCACCCGACCGAGGCCCGCCGTCGGGCCATCAGCGGGACCATCCGCCGGATCTCGGACCACCTGGCCGAGCGGGACACCCGCCGGCTCGGCGGCGTGACCCTCGCCGAGAACGAGCGGCAGATCCTCGCCGAGATCGACACCATGTGGCGCACCGCGCCCGTGCGGACCAGCAAGCCGTCCGTGATCGACGAGGTCAAGACGGTCATGGGCGTGTTCGACGCCGTGCTCGTGGACGTCTTCGGCGACGTGTACCGGCGGCTCGACGACTGGCTCCTGGCCGAGGACGCCGGCCGCGTGGCCCCCGTGGCCAAGCCGTTCGTCAAGCTCGGCACCTGGATCGGCGGCGACCGCGACGGCAACCCGAACGTCACCGCCGAGGTGACGCGGCAGGCCGCGACCCTGGCCGCGGAGCACGCGCTCACGGCGCTGGAGCGCCTCGCGGTCGAGACGGGGCGCAAGCTCACGCTCGACGCGGAGGGCACCACGCCGTCGTCGGACCTGAACGCCCTGTGGCGGCGCATCCGGCTGCTCTCCGCCGACGTGGCCCGGCGCGCCGAGGAGGCGTCGCCGAACGAGCCGCACCGCGCGGTCATGCTCGCGATCGCGGAGCGGGTCGCCGCGACCCGGTCGCGCGACGCCGACCTGGCGTACGCGAACGCCGAGCAGCTCGAGGCCGACCTGCTCGTGGTCCAGGACTCGCTGGTGGCGACCGGCGCGGCGCGTGCCGCGTACGGCGACCTGCAGCGCCTGGTCTGGCAGGTGCAGACCTTCGGGTTCCACCTGGCCGAGCTCGAGGTGCGGCAGCACTCGCAGGTGCACGCCGCCGCGCTGGCCGAGATCCGCGAGCTCGGGGTGGACGGCGCGCTCGGCGACCGCACCCGCGAGGTGCTCGACACCTACCGCGCCCTCGGCGCGATCCAGAGCCGGTTCGGCGAGCGGGCCGCCCGCCGCTACATCGTGTCGTTCACGCAGGCGCCGGAGCACCTCGCCGCCGTCTACGAGCTGGCGGCCTACGCCTTCGCGGACGATCCCGACGGCGCGCCGGTGATCGACGCCATCCCGCTGTTCGAGACCTTCGCGGACCTGCAGAACTCGGTGCCGATCCTGGACTCGATGCTGACGCTGCCCGTGGTGCAGAAGCGCCTGGCCGAGAACGGCCGGCGCGTCGAGGTGATGCTCGGGTACTCGGACTCGTCCAAGGACGTCGGCCCCGTGGCGGCGACGCTCGCGCTGCACGACGCGCAGTCGCGCATCGCCGAGTGGGCGCGGTCCAACGACCTCAAGCTCACGCTGTTCCACGGTCGCGGCGGCGCCCTCGGGCGTGGCGGCGGCCCGGCCAACCGCGCGGTGCTGGCCCAGCCGCCGCACTCGGTGGACGGCCGGTTCAAGCTGACCGAGCAGGGCGAGGTCATCCTGGCCCGCTACGGCGATCCGGTCATCGCGTCGCGGCACATCGAGCAGGTCGCCGCGGCGACGCTGCTGGCGTCCGCGCCGTCGGTCGAGGCCGTCAACGAGGGCGCGACGGCCAAGTTCGCCGCGCTCGCCGGCGAGCTCGACGCGACGTCCCGCGCCCGGTTCCACGAGCTGGTGAAGGCCGACGGGTTCCCGCAGTGGTTCGCGCAGGTCACGCCGCTGGAGGAGGTCGGCCTGCTGCCGATCGGGTCGCGCCCCGCCAAGCGCGGCCTGTCGGTCAACTCGCTCGACGACCTGCGCGCGATCCCCTGGGTCTTCTCCTGGTCACAGGCCCGCATCAACCTCGCCGGCTGGTTCGGCCTGGGCACGGCGCTGGCCACGGCCGGCGACGTCGAGCTGCTGCGCGCCGCGCGGGCCGAGTGGCCGCTGTTCGCAACGATGCTCGACAACGTCGAGATGTCGCTCGCCAAGACCGACGAGCGCATCGCCGCGCAGTACCTCGCGCTCGGCGACCGCGACGACCTGGCCCAGATGGTGCTCGACGAGCTCCGCCTGACCCGCGAGTGGGTGCTGAGGATCAGCGGCAACGAGTGGCCGCTCGCGTCCAAGCGCGTGCTCGGCCGCGCCGTGCAGCTGCGGTCGCCCTACGTGGACGCCCTGTCGCTGCTGCAGGTCCGCGCGCTGCGCGGGCTGCGCACGGGGGCCGACGGCGGCTCCGCCGTGGACGGCGACTACAAGGGCCGGCTGCAGCACCTGCTGCTGCTGACGGTCAACGGGGTGTCGGCGGGCCTGCAGAACACTGGGTGAGTGTGGCTGGCTGGCTGGGTGACTGGCTGGCTGGCTGTTCGACTTCGGTCGGTTGCACTGAGACCGGTCAGTTGATTGACCGGTCTCAGTGCAAC
>NZ_JBHVEG010000090.1:0-25306 GCF_042802395.1 Promicromonospora sp. NPDC057488 | reverse complement strand
GGCGACGTGCTCAACTTCGGCGCCGCGGCCAGCCGCCTGCGGGCCCAGGGCACCGACGTCACCATCCTTCTGGTGACCGACGACGTCGCGTCCGCTCCCGTCGACCGGGCCCACGAGCGGCGGGGCGTCGCCGGCGACCTCGTCGTGTTCAAGCTCGCCGGGGCCGCCGCCGAGGAGGGCGCCGACCTGGCCGAGGTGAACCGCCTCGCCGCGCGCGGCAACGAGCGCACGCAGTCCTTCGGGGTGGCGTTCGACGGCTGCACGCTCCCGGGCCAGGACCACCCGCTGTTCAGCCTGGAGCCCGGGACGGCCGGCTGGGGGCTCGGCATCCACGGCGAGCCCGGCGTCGGCGAGGAGGCGCGGCCGACGGCGGCGGAGCTCGCCGTCGAGCTCGTCGACCGGGTGCTCGCCGAACGCCCCGCCGACGCCGACGGCCGGGCCGCGGTGCTGCTCAACGGCCTGGGCGAGGTCAAGTACGAGGAGCTGTTCGTCCTGTGGGACAGCGTGCACGACCTGCTCGTGGATCGCGGCGTCGCGATCGTCGCACCGCTGGTGGGCGAGTACGTGACCAGCCTGGACATGGCCGGCTGCTCGCTGACCGTCACCTGGCTCGACGACGAGCTCGAGCGCCTGTGGCTCGCGCCGGCCGACACGCCCGGCTTTCATCACGGCGGCTGGCGTCCCGCGCAGGCCCCGGTGCCGGTGGCGCTCACCACCGAGCCGGAGACCGAGCTGGTGCGCGCCAGCACGCCCGAGGGGATCGCCGCGGCGGGCACGGTGGCGGGCCTCCTGCGCCGGGCCCAGGCCGCGCTGCACGACGCCGAGCAGATGCTCGGTGACCTCGACGCCGTCGCCGCGGACGGCGACCACGGCCGGGGCATGTGCCGCGGCATCGACGCCGCCGTCGTCGCGGCCGAGACCGCCCTCGCGGCCGGGGGCGACGCGCCGTCCGTGCTGCGCCGCGCGGCCGACGCGTGGGCGGACAAGGCCGGCGGGACGTCGGGCGCCCTGTGGGGCGTGGGCCTGCTCGCGCTGGCCGACGTGCTCCCGGCGGACGCCCGCGTCGGCCTCGACCACCTCGTCGCCGGGATCACCGCGGCCCGGGACCAGGTGCAGGACGTCGGCGGCGCGCAGGTCGGCGACAAGACGATGGTGGACGCGCTGCACCCCGCCGTCGAGGCGCTCACCGCGGCCGCCGGCGCGGGCGCGACCCCCGCCGACGCGTGGCGCGCCACGGTCGAGGCCGCCCGCGAGGGCGCCGCGTCGACCGAGAACATCGCGGCCCGAAGGGGCCGCGCGCGGGTGCTCGGGGACAAGAGCCTGGGCGTCCCGGACCCGGGGGCGACCTCCCTCGCCCTGCTGCTGGGCGAGGCGGGTGCCGAGGCCGGCATCCCCGCGCCCCCGACCTCGAAGGTGGAATCCTGATGGTGGACGGCCTGCGACTGGTGATCGGCTGCGACGACGCCGGGTACGAGTACAAGGAGATCCTGAAGCGGGACCTGGAGGCGGACGAGCGGGTCGCCTCGGTGGTCGACGTCGGCGTCGGCAGCGACGAGCACACGGCCTACCCCTACGTGGGCGCCGCCGCGGCCCGCCTGGTCGGCGCCGGGGAGGCGGACCGGGCCCTGCTCGTGTGCGGCACGGGTCTCGGCGTGGCGATCGCGGCCAACAAGGTGCCCGGCGTGCGGGCGGTGACCGCGCACGACTCCTTCTCGGTCGAGCGGGCGGTCCTGTCCAACGACGCGCAGGTGCTCTGCTTCGGGCAGCGCGTCGTGGGCATCGAGCTGGCCCGCCGGCTCACCCGCGAGTGGCTCGGCTACCGGTTCGACCCGGCGTCGCCGTCGGCGCCCAAGGTCATGGCGATCGGGGAGATCGAGGACGGGGCCGCGGGGAGGGACCCCGCGCCGAACCCGGCATCCTGCGGCTGACTGCTGTCGGTAAACGTTTCAGTACCAGAAGGGACATCATGATCAAGAGCATCAGTTCGGTCGCCGTCATCGGGGCCGGGTACATGGGTGGGGGCATCGCGCAGTCGCTCGCGCTCGCGGGCCTGCCCGTCGTCATCGCGGACGTCTCGGCCGAGGCGACGCAGGCCGCGTACACGCGGCTGCTCGCGGAGGCCCGCGAGTTCGAGGACGTGGGCCTCTACGACCCCGGCGCGACCGAGACGATCCGGGCCAACCTGACCACCGCGGCGTCGATCGAGGAGGCCGTCGCGGAGGCCGACTTCGTCGAGGAGGCGGTGTTCGAGTCGGTCGAGGTCAAGCACGACGTGCTGGGCCGGATCTCGGGGGCCGCGCGCCCGGAGGCGATCATCGGCAGCAACACCTCGACGATCCCGGCGCGGGTGCTGGTCGAGGCGGTCACGAACCCGGAGCGGTTCCTGACGGTGCACTTCTCCAACCCGGCCCCGTTCATCCCCGGCGTCGAGCTCGTCCTCAGCGAGCGCACCGACCCGGAGGTCGTGCCGGTGGTGCGTGAGCTGCTGGCCCGGGCCGGCCGGCAGGGTGCGCTGGTGGCCGACGTGCCGGGTTTCGTGCTGAACCGCCTGCAGTACGTGCTGCTCAAGGAGGCGATGTCGATCGCGGAGGAGGGCATCGCGTCGCCGGAGGACATCGACACCGTGGTGCGCACGACGTTCGGCTTCCGGCTCGGGTTCTTCGGCCCGTTCGCCATCGCCGACCAGGCCGGGCTCGACGTCTACGCGGGCGGGTTCCGTACGTTCGAGGAGAACTTCGGTGAGCGCCTGGCGACGCCGGACCTGATCAAGGACGCCGTGGCGGGGGACCGCAAGGGCGTGAAGAACGGCCGGGGGCTGCTCCGGGACTACACGCCGGAGCAGGTCAAGGCGCTGGTCGCGTACCGGAACAAGGCGTACGGGGAGATGGGGAGGCTGCTGCGGTCCCTCGGCCCGGCCCCGGCCTGACGGGTCCGCCCTCGCCCGGCTGGATGCTCGCCTCGCCCCATCCGGGGCGGGGCCGGCCCGTGCGTCAGGCGGCGCCGCCGACCAGCACCGCGGCCCCGTGCACGCGGTCGGCCGCGAGGTCGCGCAGCGCGACGTCGGCCTGGTCCATCCGGTACGGCGTGACCGTCGCGCGGATCCCCAGCCGGACGGCGAGCCGCAGCAGCTCCGCGCCGTCGTCGCGGGTGTTGGCGGTGACGCTGGTGAGCGTGCGCTCCTGGAAGAGGTGCCGCTGGTAGTCCAGGGACGGGACGTCGGTCAGGTGGATGCCGGCCAGGGCGAGCGTCCCGCCCCGGTCGAGCGCCGAGAGCGCCACGGGGACGAGCTCGCCGGCGGGCGCGAACACGATCGCCGAGTCCAGCGGCACGGGGGGCGGGTCCGTCGCGGCCCCGGCCGAGCTCGCGCCCAGCTCGAGGGCCAGGGCGCGGGCGTCGGCGTCGCGGGTGAGCACGTGCACCTCGGCGCCCTGCGCCAGGGCGATCTGCGCGGTGATGTGCGCGCTGGCCCCGAACCCGTAGATGCCGAGGCGCCCGCCGGGCGGCACCGCGGCCCGCCGCAGCGCCCGGTAGCCGATGATGCCCGCGCACAGCAGCGGGGCGACCTGGACGTCGGGCAGGTCCGGCAGCGGGTAGACGTACGCGGCCGGGGCCGTCACGTGGTCGGCGTAGCCCCCGTCGGCGTCCCAGCCCGTGTACGTCGACGCAGGGCACAGGTTCTCCGCGCCCCGCCGGCACCAGGCGCACTCGCCGCACGTCGAGCGGAGCCACGCGACACCCACCCGCTCCCCGGGGACGCGGCCGCGGACCCGCGCGCCGACCTGCTCCACCTCGCCGACGACCTCGTGCCCCGGGACCACGGGTGACCGGTGGGGCGGCAGGTCGCCGTCGACCACGTGCAGGTCGGTGCGGCACACGCCGCAGGCGAGCACCCGGACCAGCACCTCGTCGTCGGCGGGTACCGGCACGGGCACCTCGGCGCGCGTCAGCGTCCCGTCGCCACGTGCCTGCCAGGCCAGCATCGCTCGGCCCTCCCGGTCGATCGCGGGTGCCGTCCCCCTGTTTCATCGTGCCCCCGTGGTGCGGCCGGCGCCCGGAGGAGCAGGGTGGACCCATGGGACGTCCACCGCGTGCGGGGGTGGATCTGGCGGCCGTGGACGGTGCCGTGCTCGACACGGACGGCGTCATCACCGACACGGCCCGGGTCCATGCCGCCGCCTGGAGACGAGCGTTCGACGAGCTCCTGCGCGAGCGTGGCCGGCAGAGCGGGACCGTGCTCCCGCCGTTCGACGTCGAGAGCGACTACCCCCGCTTCGTCGACGGCAGGTCACGGGCCGACGGCGCCCGCGGCTTCCTGCGGTCCCGCAGGATCACCCTGCCGGAGGGGGGTGGTCCTGGCGCGGCAGGACCCGGGAGCGAGACGCTCGGGTCGCTGCTCGACCGCAAGGCCCGGTACTTCCTCGACGAGATCGGGACGCACGGGGTCCAGGCGTTCCCCGGCACGGTGCGCCTGCTGCGTGAGCTGCGTCGCCACGGCACCGGCATCGCCGCGGCGTCGGCGAGCCGGAGCTGCGGGCCCGTCCTCCGTGCGGCAGGGGTGGACGACCTGGTGGACGTGCGGGTCGACGGCCTCGACGCGGATCGCCTCGGGCTGCCGGGCAAGCCTGATCCCGCGCTGTTCCTCGAGGCGGCGAGGCGGCTCGGTGTGCCGCCCGGCCGGTGCGCCCTGTTCGAGGACGCCGTCGTCGGCGTGGAGGCCGGCCTGCGCGGCGGCTTCGGCACGGTCGTCGGCGTCGACCGGCACGGTTCGCTCCGCGGTTCGATGCTCGCTGCCGGGGCGCACCTGGTGGTCGGCGACCTGGCCGAGGTCACCCTGGTCGACGCGACCCGTCGGGGACGGAGCCAGGGCGAAGGTCCCCGGGGCGCATGACCCTCGGCCCTCCCGGCCGGGTCCTGGCAGGCGGCAGCCTGGGAGGGAGAAGTGGTCCGGGCGCGTATCGAGAGGACGTTCGTCATGAGCACCACACGGAGGTCCGATCCCGTCGTCGTCGCCGTGGACGGGAGCGAACGCAGCGCGGGGGCCGTCCGGTACGCGATCCACGAGGCGCGACTCCGGGGCACCGAGGTCCGCCTGGTGCACGTGGCGCCCGACCCGCTCCCGGACGGTGGGCTGTGGCCCTCCGCCGGCCGTGACGTCGAGGACCTGCGGAGCTCGGGCGAGCTGATCCTGGACCGGGCGGTGTCGCAGGCGCGAGCTGCGGCACCGGACGTCGCCGTCCACCCGCTGCTCTGCCGGGGGCCGCGCGTGACCGAGCTGGTCGCGGCCGCCGCGACCGGTGGTCTGCTGGTCATCGGCCGTGAGACACGGCGCGGGCCGGAGCGGGTCGTCGCCGGCGCGACGACGGCGAAGGTGGTCGCCCGCGTGGCGGTTCCCGTGGTGGTCGTGCCGGCGGACTGGCAGGGCACCCGCCGGAACGGGGTCGTCGCCGGGGTCAAGTCCTATCCGGGCGACGGTGAGCTGCTGGCCCGGGCCTTCGGCGCCGCGGCCGTCCGGCACACCACGCTCCGACTGGTCCAGGTGGCCGACGTCGCCGACCTCGCCCCGGACGCCGACACGGCCGCCGAGGTCGACGCGCTGGTCGACGCCGGCGACCGGATGCTGCGCCAGGCCGCGCGCGACTGGTCCGCCGCCTTCCCGGAGATCCCGGTGGAGAGCGTGGTGCTCCCGGGACGACCGGCCGAGGTCCTGGTCGGGGTCGCGGCCGACGCGCACCTGCTGCTGGTCGCCCGCCCGCACCGCGACCTGCGCCACCCGGTCCGGCTGGGGCGGACGCCGCGGGACGCCCTTGCGAGCTCCGGCACCCCCGTGGAGGTCGTCCCGCTCAGGGGAGACCCGACCGTGGCACCCCTCGTGCTCGAGCGGTCGGGCGAGTTCCTCAAGGACTGACCGGCTGAGCGAGACGCGCGTCATGCGGCCGGTGCGGGCGGTGGTGCGGTACCCGGCGATCACGGCGTCGGGTGTCAGGTGCTGGTCGTCGACTCGCTCGGCGACCTGTCGGGACTACCGCCGCCGCCGGATACGACGACGGCGGCGGCGACTCTCGTCAGGTGCCTCCGCACGAGCCCTCGCGCGTGCCTCCGCGGCTCGCACCCTGCGATCCGCCCAGGCGGCAACCGTCGCCTCGACGTCCCGCGGCATGGTGACCAGGGGCGGTCCGGCGGGCGGCTGGTAGCGACCACGGAGCACTCGCTTGTTGAACTCCTCGACCTCCTGCCGCACGTCCGCCTCGCTCCACATCTCGTCGAGGCGGGCATCCAGCGCGGCATCCTCCTTGCGCAGCTGGATCGAGGGCGGCAGCAGCACGAGCCGTTCGCGCTTCATGAGGTTCTTCAGCCACCAGTCGGGATCGTGGCGGTCGGGCAGGTCGAGCGGCTTGCCGCTCCCGGGCAGGTTGTCGAACTCGCCGCGTTCGATCGCGTTGCGGATGTGCAGGTCGGCCAGCAGTGCGATCGCCACCTCCTCGTCGATGGCGACGGCGTAGGGGTTGAAGAACTGTGGGGGTGGGTGCGGGTCAGCCATCGGCGCTCCGTCTCTCGTTTGGCAATACGTGTGTATTATGTCAGGTGTATTGCCAAAGGGAAGGGGTCAGGGTGCCGAAGCTGGTGGACCACCGGGAACGACGCGAGGCGATCGCTCATGCACTGTGGCGAGTCGTCGACCAGCACGGCTGGACCCGGGCGACCCTGCGTGAGGTCGCCGGCGAGGCAGGGGTCTCGCTCGGGCAGGTGCAGCACTACTTCACATCCCGCACGGAGCTGCTGACCTTCGCGATGGAGTTCGCCGCCGACCGGACCGCCGACCGGGTCGCCCGAGGGCTGGCCGCGCTCGACCAGCCGCCGCACCCCAGGGACGTGCTGCGCCTGGTGCTCACGGAGATGCTGCCCCTGCACGACGACGCCCGCGCCTCGTCCCGGATGAGCGCCGCCTACGTCCTGGAGGCCCTGCACGACCCCGTGCTGCGCAAGCAGGCGACCCTCGGGCTCAGGGACGGCCGCGCCATGGTCGAACGCCTGGTCCGAGAGGCGATCGCGCAGGGCCAGATCGCCCCGGACCGGGACCCGGACGTCGAGACGAACCTGATCCTGGCGCTGACCGGGTTCACCTCTCTGCTCGAGCTCGAGGTGATCGAACCCCGGGCCGCGCTGGCCGCCATCGACCAGCACCTGGACCGCCTCTTCAGCCCCCTCGTCGGGCCTTGAGCCGGGTCAGTGCTGCAAGGACGGCGTCCCGACCGAATCGGGCCTGCGACGCATGGCCGGCCACGCCAGGACCCCGACGCACAACAAGATGCCCACGGCGCCGACCACCGACGCCACCACGATCGGGCCAGGTTGAGCAAGATGGTCGAGGTCGCCCAGCGGCACCGCCCATCCGGGGTGCTCAGGATCCTGGACGACGACGAAGCCGTCCCGGTAGGGGGCCGAGTTCGAGTACCAGCCGGGGTCGAGCTGCTCGTCGATGTACCGCTCGGGCACGATCAGCTCGACGTCGTGGTAAGTCGTCGAGTCGTTGGTGTCCCGGACCTCCGCGAACACCTGCGTCGACACGGTCCGGTCGTCCCGGGTGTCGATGGTGACCAGAGCGTCGAACGCCTTCGTCTCGATGCCGGCATCCCGCAGGTGAAGGGCGATCGCGGCTTCTCGTCCGCTGGTCGCCCAGATCAGCGCGCTGACGGCCACCAGCACGATCCCCACCGCCATGACCGCGTCCAGGATCCGCTCGCGACGCAGCCAGCGCAGGCTGTACTCGGAGGCCCTGTCGACAGCGTCATCCACCAGCACACTCAGGTCGTGGTCGGCATGGGCTGAGCCCTGGATCGCGTCCGGTCGGGCGTCAACGGTGCGTCGTACGGCCGAGAACCGGTGATGCGCTTCTTCGGTCGACCGCACCGATGGCCGCACCAGCATCAGGCCGAACGTCAACAGGGCTCCGACGAACACCCACGTCGTGAGCGGGCCGTCCTCGTAGACCTCGTCCTCGACGTCGTCCACCGTCATGATCGTGCCGGTGTCGGTCGGGTCGTCGGGGTCGTAGAACACCTGGAACGTACCGTCGTAGGGAGGCAGCGCCGCGACCCATCGGCGGGTCGGGAGGTCGTCCGTATCGAAGCTGATCGACGGCAAGGGCAAGGTCTGCGGACCATCGGGAAGCTCGACGACCGCCCGGAACTCCGAATGGCACCCCCTGCACGACCGGTAGTACACCTCGGCGTCGTGCGCCCGAGTCTCCGCACCGCTCTGGTACAGGTCGTGCGCGACGCCGTACCGGCTCTGGGACCAGCCCGCGAACGTGAGCCCGATGGCGCCAAGCAAGAGCACGCACACGCAGACCACCGTCACGCTGTACCCACGGCGGGTGTAGCCGCCGCGCGTCAGTCGAGCGGAGGCCGCCCGCGCCCCTGGGCTCCCGAACATCCCCACCTGCCCCCGCCGTCGGACATCTCCGTGGGCATGATGCGGCAGCACGTGTGAGACACGCCAGGATGGACCGCCGATTTCATCCGGTCCGACGTCGGGTCAGCCTGGGGGCTCGGGTGTCTGGTCCCAGGCTCGGGGCGTGAGGTCGGGCCGGCGGCTCTCGTAGTCGCTGGACAGGAGCGGTGAGGAGATGATCATGTCCGCGGTGGCCACGTTGCAGGCCATGGGCACGTTCCACACGGCACCGATCCGCAGCAGCGCCTTGACGTCCGGGTCGTGCGGCTGGGCCTCGAGCGGGTCCCAGAAGAAGATCAGCATGTCGAGGCTGCCCTCGGCGATCCGGGCCCCGATCTGCTGGTCCCCGCCGACCGGGCCGGACAGGAAGCGGTGCACGGGAAGGCCGAGCTCGTACTCGAGCATGGTGCCGGTGGTGCCGGTCGCGTAGAGCTGGTGCCCGGCGAGCGTGTCCCGGTTGTACTCGGCCCAGCGCAGGAGCTCGACCTTCATGTTGTCGTGCGCGACCAGGGCGATGTGACGTTGCTTCACGGCCGGGTTCATCGAGACCTCCGATCGGCGGCAGCCCGGCCGGGGTGCGCAGATCGCCCCGGCGCAGGCGTCGTACTCGAAAGTATCTGGCCGCTGCCGGTGGTTGTCACCCGGGTCGTGCCGCGAGGCTCGACGAGCCCAAGGAGCGGGACCCCCGTCCCCCAGGTCGGGGGTCCCGGCTCCTGCCCGAGCGTGGGCCCAGACCCCACGCCCGGGTCCCGACCCGGGTCAGCCCCCGGGCCTCTGCCCTGCCCGGAGCCTACGTGTGCCGTGGGTCCCGGGTTCACTCCGTGGCGGGTGAAATAACCGAATGGCGGATGGCGCCGTCCGTCCCTCTTTCGTGCGGATGAAAATGCTTGGTTGTTTTGACGGTCCAGCCAGTACGGTCGCTCGGGTGGACCTGGAACTGCGACCGCTGGCGCTGCAGGACGCCCCGGTGCTGGCCGCGGCATTTCGAGCGCTCGGCTGGCCCGGCAAGACCGAGGAGGACTACGCCGCGTACTTCGCCCGGCAGCAGTCCGGTGAGCTCGTGGTCCTGGTCGCCTGGCTGGGCGGGCAGTTCGCCGGCTACGGCTGTGTGTCCTGGCGAAGTGGGTACCCGCCTTTCCGGGACGGCTCCGTCCCGGAGATCCAGGACCTCAACGTGCTGCCGGACCACCGTCGGCAGGGCGTCGGAACAGCGCTGCTCGACGCCCTGGAGCGCCTGATCGCTGCCCGTAGCCCCGTGGCCGGGCTGGGTGTCGGCGTGTACGCGGACTACGGCTCCGCGATGCGCCTGTACATCGCACGGGGCTACCAGTTCGACGGGCTCGGGCTGATGTCGGCCGGCGAGCCGGTCGCGCCCGGGAGCATGGTGCGCATCGACGACGACGTCACCCTCATGCTCACCAAGAACCTGCTCACCAAGAACCTGGAGGTATGAGCCGATGAGGTGGCTGGAGTCGACCGGCGGTCCCATGGTCGTGCTGCCGGCGGAGGCCACGGCCGCGTGGTCCGGATATCGCGGTCCTGACTATGACCTCGCCTGCTCTGTCTACGACATCGGGATGGTCGACGTGGTCGGGGCCGGGCGCACGTTCTCCGCGCTGTCCCTCTCGGGAGAGCCGATGTCCACGGCGTGGTCGGCAGACCTGGGCTGTGTGGTCCAGTGGCGTTGGGCGGAGGACGAGGACGACCTGTTACGAACGATCAGATCGTCCTGGAACGGTCTCCGCTGGGATGCCGTCGGGTCGGTCGACTGGCAGGGCGGGGCCAGGATGTTCGACGCCGCGACCCCCGGTGATGAGCTGACGAGCGACGAGTTCGTGGAATGGTCGATCGGTGATCGCGGTGTCTCGGTCATGGTGGCGGAGGTCGACGAGGGCTCGGCCGCGTGCCGGTTGATCAGGACGGTCCCGCTAGAGTCCGCGCCGTGAACAGTGGATGGAGCGACATCATCACCTCGGTGCAGGACGGCGCGAACGGCCCCTGGTCGTGTCCGGAGTGCGACGAGTTCACCGTCGAGCTGGGTCAACGGTTCGTGCGTCGCGGAGTCGTCGAGTCGACGCTGCTCTGCCTCGCCTGTTCGGCCGGGGCCGACGTGCCGGCCCCGTAGCGCGGCCACGGACACCGTTGACCGGTCGGGTGCAGGCCGCCTAACCTGTCGGCTCGTCGGGATGACAGCGCTGACATCACCGCGTCGTCACCCCGCTGAACGACCGATCACCACCGACGAAGGAGCGAACAATGAGGTTCACCAGAGTTGCCGGCACGGTCGTCGCGCTGGCGTGCGCACTGGGGGCGGCGGCCCCCGCCGGCGCCCAGGTCGGGGACGCCTCCGCGGCGTCGCGGCACACGCAGGTGCAGCGGGCGGTCGCTTCGTACGGCGCGATGCGGGAGTACATGGCCGCGGACGACGGCTCCGGCCTCTACCGCGAGCGCTACCCGAGCGGACCCGACGACCGCACCTACTCGTTCGAGTGGCCGCACTCCCAGGCGCACGTCGCGACGCTCGACCTCACCGGGCTGCCCGGGGCCGCGGGGCGGTCGTTCGAGGACGACCTCGCCGACGTCGCCCGCGGGCAGGAGCACTTCTGGAACGCCGACGGCGGCACGACCGGGCTGCCTGGCTACGACTCGTACCCGCGCGCGCCGTACGGCGGTGGCGGCGACATGTTCTACGACGACAACGAGTGGGTCGCGCTCGCCAAGGTGCAGCAGTACCTGGCGACCGGCGACGAGGCGGCGCTCGACCGCGCGGAGGAGATCTTCGAGCTCGTGGTCTCCGGGTGGGACACCGACCCGTCGCACCCGGCGCCGGGCGGCGTGTTCTGGACCCAGGCCACCTGGAGCACCGACCGCAACACCGTCTCCACGATGCCCGGCGCGCAGCTCGCCACGCGCCTGTTCATGATCACCGGGGAGCGCGACTACCTCGACTGGGCGCAGCGCATGGTGGGGTGGACCGACGAGCACCTGCTCGCGCCGAACGGCCTCTACTGGGACAACATCAAGCTCGACGGGTCGATCGACCGCACGCAGTGGTCGTACAACCAGGGCGTCCCGCTGGGCACGTACACCCTGCTGTACGAGGCGACGGGCGACAAGAAGTACCTCGCCAAGGCGAAGGCGATCGCGGCGGCGTCGTACCGCTACTACGTGACCGAGGGGCGGCTGGACGGCCAGCCGATGTTCTTCAACTCGATCTGGTTCAAGAACCTCCTGCTGCTGGAGTCGGTGACCGGCGGCACGAGGTACCGGAACGCCATGGCGGACTATGCCGACCACCAGTGGCGCACCGAGCGGGAAGCCGCGACCGGGCTGTTCAACGCCGGGGACGAGCACACCGAGCTGCTGGAGCAGGCCGCGATGGTGCAGATCTACGCCACCCTGGCCTGGCCGCGCGGACAGGCCTCCATCCTGTACCGAGCCGGCTCCGGGTCGGCTGGCGCCGTCAGCCGACCCGGAGGACGCGGACGCCGCCCGCGGGCACCGTCAGGGTCCCGGTGACGGTCTCGCCGGTGAGCAGCTCCGTGCCGGTCACCGGCGCCGCGCCGGTGCCGATGGTGGCGTCGTCCCCAGTGTGGTTGACGACGAACAGCCACGACGTCGGCTGCCCGCCGGCCGGGGGAGTGGCGTCCGACCACCGGCGCACGACCTCGACGCCGGCCGGTGCCGCGACGTCCGGGCCCACGCCCGCCTCCGCGACGAGCGTGCCAGCCAGGCTGTCCAGGCCCGGGCGGTCGAGGCGGGTGGCGACGTACCAGGCGTGCCCCGAGCCGACGGCGCGCCGGGTGACCGCGGGGCGGCCGGCGAGCGCGCCGTCCTGGTAGGACGCGACCACCTCGGCGTCGTCGGCGACGTGCGACTTCTCGGTCCAGAGATCGGCGTCGGCCGTTCCTCCGACGACCGCGCCGCCGACCCGTACGGTCTCGCCGTCCTGCAGGGGGTAGAACTCCTCGGTGCGCACGCCCAGGAGGTCGCGGAACGCGCCCGGGTACCCGCCGAGGCGCACGTGGTCGTTCTCGTCGACGATGCCCGAGAAGTAGGTCACGACGACGGTCGCGCCCCGGTGTGCGGCGGTGGCGACGTTCTGCGCGTCGGCGTCCGTGACGAGGTAGGTGGTGGGCAGCACCACGAGGTCGTAGCCGTCGAGATCCGCACCCGGTGACACCATGTCGGTCGTGACACCGAGGCGCCAGAGCGCGCCGTACCAGGCCTGCACCTGGTCCATGTACCGCAGCGCCTGCGTGGGGTGGGAGTCGAGCTCCGCGCCCCACCACGAGGGCCAGTCCACGACGATCGCCGCTCGGGAACGCACGCGCGAACCGCGCACCTCGCCGAGAGTCCTGAGGGCGTCGCCCAGGGCGACGACGTCGCGCCACAGGTCGGTGTCCCGGCCGGCGTGGGGGACCATGGCCGAGTGGTACTTCTCGGCGCCGGCCCTGGACTGGCGCCACTGGAAGAACATCACCGAGTCCGCGCCGCGGGCGACGTGCGCCAGCGAGTTGCGCAGGAGCTCCCCGGGCAGCTTGGCGCGATTGCGGGGCTGCCAGTTGACCGCCGAGGTCGAGTGCTCCATGAGGATCCAGGGGTCGCCGCCGGCGATCCCGCGGGTCAGGTCGGCGGAGAACGCGAGGTCGACGTGCCGCTCCGGGTCGGCCGCGGCCGTGTAGTGGTCGTTCGCGATGACGTCCAGCTCCGGGGCCCAGGAGAAGTAGTCCATGCCCTTGGTGTGGCTGGTCGCCATCAGGTTCGTGGTCACCGGCACGTGCGGCGTGATCTGGCGCAAGGTGTCGCGCAGGTCGCGGTAGTAGTCGAGCAGCGCGTCCGAGGAGAACCGGTCGAAGTCGAGCTGCTGGGTGGGGTTGGCGTACGTGGGCGCCACCAGCGGCGGGAGGACGTCGTCGAACGAGCCGTAGCGCTGCGACCAGAACGCGGTGCCCCACGCCTCGTTGAGCGCGTCGACCGTGCGGTAGCGCTCGCGCAACCACTGCCGGAACGCGTCGGCGGCGGCGTCGGAGTAGTCGCGCGGGACGTGGCAGCCGATCTCGTTGTCCACGTGCCACAGTGCCAGCGCCGGGTGGTCCTGGTAGCGCTCGGCCATGCGCGTGGTCATCCGCAGCGCGTACTCCCGGTGGACCGGGTGGGTGACGGCGTACGACTGCCGCCCGCCCTGGTGCAGCACGGTCCCGTCCGCGAGCCGCGGCAGGATCTCAGGGTGCTTGCGCGTCAGCCACGGCGGCGGCGACGCGGTCGCGGTGGCCAGCGCCACCTGGATGCCCGCTGCCTGCAGGCGGTCCAGCGTCGTGTCCAGCCAGGCCCAGTCCAGCTCGCCCTCGCGCGGTTCGATCGTGGCCCACGAGAAGATCGCCACGCTCAGCAGGTTGACCCCCGCCTCGCGCATGAGCTCGACATCCTCGAGCCGCACGTCGTCGGGCCACTGCTCGGGGTTGTAGTCGCCGCCGAAGCCGAGGCCGGCGAGGCCGGCGTTCCACGGGCGGACCTGAGCGGGATCGAAGGACTCCGGTGTCGTGCGTCGTCGCATGGCACCAGTCTGGCATGAATCGATTCATGCCAGAATGTCCCAGCATGTGACAGAGCGCGGCTCCCGACGCTCCGCCGGACCGCAACGACGCGACGAGAGAGCTCCATGGGTACCGATCTGACGGCCGTCATCAATCTCGACCTGCCGGGCGCCACCATCTCCCGGCACGTCTACGGGCACTTCGCCGAGCATCTCGGGCGATGCGTCTACGGCGGCTTCTGGGTGGGGGAGGACTCCGACGTGCCGAACGTGGGCGGCATCCGCTCCGACGTCGTGGCGGCGCTGCGCGCCATCAGCATCCCCAACCTGCGCTGGCCCGGCGGGTGCTTCGCCGATGACTACCACTGGCGCGACGGCGTCGGCCCGCGCGAGGAGCGGCCCCGGATGGTCAACTCCCACTGGGGCGACGTGGTGGAGGACAACTCCTTCGGCACGCAGGAGTTCATGGCGCTGTGCGAGCTGCTGGGCGCCGACCCGTACGTGTCCGGGAACGTCGGTTCCGGGTCGGTGCGCGAGATGAGCGAGTGGATCGAGTACCTCACCCGCGGCGACGACTCGCCGATGGCGTCGCTGCGCCGTGAGCACGGGCGGGACGCCCCGTGGCGGGTGCCGTTCTGGGGGATCGGCAACGAGGCCTGGGGCTGCGGCGGCAACCTGCGCGCCGAGCAGTTCGCCTCGCTCGCCCGCCAGTACGCGACCTACGTGCGGGAGCACGCCAGCAACGACGTGTACCGGATCGCCGCCGGCGCGAACGTGGACGACTACCACTGGACCGAGACGCTGATGCGGTCGTTCGACCCGCTGGAGGACGGCGAGGGGCGCGCGGCCCCGTTCCAGGGCATCTCCCTGCACTACTACACGATGACCGGGCCCTGGTCGGACAAGGGCTCGGCGACCGAGTTCAGCACCGACGAGTGGTACCGGGCGCTGGCCCGCGCGGCGCACATGGAGCACCTGCTCGAGCGGCACGGCGCGGTGATGGACCGGTACGACCCCGAGAAGCGGGTCGGCCTCGTCGTCGACGAGTGGGGCACCTGGTGGAACGTCGAGCCGGGCACCAACCCGGGGTTCCTGTACCAGCAGAACACCCTGCGCGACGCCGTCGTCGCCAGCCGGCACCTCGACGCCTTCCACCGGCACGCCGGCCGGGTGGTCATGGCCAACATCGCCCAGACGGTCAACGTGCTGCAGGCGATGATCCTGACCGACCCGGAGACGAACGCGCTGGTCCTGACCCCGACCTACCACGTGTTCGCGATGAACACGGGACACCACGACGCCGACTCCCTGGACGTCCACTGGCGCGGCGAGGTGCCGACGTCCGCGGTCGACGGCGTCGAGCTGCGGACTCTTTCGGCGTCGGCGTCCACCCGCGGCGACACCGCGCTGGTGTCGCTGACGAACCTGGACGTCGAGCAGGACCGGACGGTCGTCCTGGACCTGCGTGGTCGCGACCTGATCGGGTACAGCGCGCGGGTGTTGACCGGCCCGACGTTGAACGCGCACAACACCGCGGCGCGGCCGGACGCCGTCGCGCCGGTGCGGCACGACGGGGTGCGGCCGCACAAGGTCGGCCTCGAGGTCGACCTGCCGGCGCACTCCTACGTCACGGTCTCGCTGGTGCTTGCCTGACCACCGCTGCCCGGGGTGTGCGCCGAAGGTCTGGACATTGCCCGTTGTGTACGGTTATATCGATTCAGTCGTGGTCGATCGAGGCCGAGCAAGGAGGCTCAGGAGGACGATCGCCAGGACGGCTCTCGCTCGACTTGACCCAGTCCTTTCTCCGAGCTGCTCGGAGTGCGATGACGCAGGGAGGAATGAGCCATGCGAACGACCAGAACCACCGTAGGGGCCGTGGCCGTGCTGCTGGTGGGTGCGCTCGCCGTCGGGGCCGGCCCGGCAGGCGCGCAGCCCGGCCCAGGGGACGGCCCCGGGAACGTGCAGCTCGAGCATCTCGACCGCGGGCTCGTCGCCGCGAGCACCAGCGAGGGCGTCTTCCTCTCCTGGCGCCTGCTGGGCGACGAGGTCACCGGCCATGCCGACGCGGGAATGGCGGGCCCTGACTTCGCCGTCTACCGCGACGGCAGGCGCGTCGCCACGGTCACGCACTCCACCAACTATGTCGACGCCGCCGGCGGTGCCGCGTCCCGGTATGCCGTCGCGCCGGTGACGCGGGGCAAGGGCGGCGGCGAGCGGGTCGGGAAGCGCAGCGCCCCGGTGACCGCCTGGTCCGACGGCCACCTCGACATCCCGCTGAACAAGCCCGCCGGCGGCGTGACGCCCGCGGGGGAGAGCTACTCCTACTCCGCGAACGACGCGTCGATCGCCGACCTCGACCGGGACGGCGAGCTCGAGATCGTGCTCAAGTGGGACCCGTCCAACTCGAAGGACGTGTCGCAGAAGGGGTACACGGGCAACGCGTACCTGGACGCCTACGAGCTCGACGGCACCCAGCTGTGGCGCATCGACCTGGGCGTCAATGTCCGGGCGGGCGCGCACTACACGCAGTTCCCCGTCTACGACTTCGACGGCGACGGGCAGGCCGAGGTCATGATGAAGACCGCGCCCGGCACCAAGGTCACGACCTACCGGAACGGCCGGCCCGCGGGCGAGCGGTACGTGCCGATCTCGCGGGAGGACCGCAGGGCGGGCGTCACCGACGGGTCCGACTTCCGCTGGAGCGCGGCGGACTACGCCGACCACCTGGTGGAGCTGTTCCAGGGGTGGACCGACGAACCCGAGGTCCGCAGCGGCCAGTGGCCGGCGACGCTCGAGGAGGCGTTCGGCATCGAGCCGCGGTACACCTACCCGCTCTCGGCCGCCGACGCCCGCGAGCTGGTGGACTACTACATCGACGAGTGGGCGCCGGCCCGGTCGGACCGCAACGACCTGCGCACCTTCGCCGGCTTCGTGCAGACCGGGCCGGAGTACCTCACCGTGTTCGACGGCCGCTCCGGCAGGCCGCTGGAGACCGTCGACTACGAGCCCGGGCGCACCGACGACGGCCTGCGCTGGGGCGACTACGAGTGGACCCGCATCGAGCCCGGCAACCGGGTCGACCGGTTCCTCTCGGGCGTCGCCTACCTCGACGGCGAGCACCCGTCGGCGATCTTCGCCCGTGGGTACTACACGCGGGCCGCGATCGTGGCCTACGACTGGGACGGGCGGAACCTGTCCACGCGCTGGGTCGCGGACTCCGGGTTCAAGCCGATGAACAACCCCTTCCTGGACAGCGAGAACAAGGACGTCGAGCCGGACCCGGACAACGAGCTCACCCAGCTGTGGGGTCAGGGGTTCCACTCGTTGTCCGCGGCGGACGTCGACGGCGACGGCAGGCACGAGATCGTCTACGGCGCGGCCACCCTCGACGACGACGGCACGCTGCTGTACTCGTCGTCCGACACGTTGCCCGAGGGGTCGGCGGACCCCGGCGCGACGGCGAACCTGGGCCACGGTGACGCGATGCACGTGACCGACGTCGACCCGTCCCGGCCCGGCCTCGAGATCTGGACCTGCCACGAGGGCGGCGCGGGCGTGCCGTACGGCTCCGTGCTGCGCGATGCCGCCACGGGCGAGGCGCTGTTCGGCGCGTACTCCGGCGTCGACACCGGGCGCGCGCTCCTGGGCGACGTCCGGCCGGACGTGCCCGGCCTGGAGGTCTGGCGCAGCGCCCAGGCGGGCGACGACCGGCCCCGGGCGGCCGGCCTGCTCAGCGCGACCGGTGAGCTGCTCGAGGAGACCGGGCCGGGCCTCAACCAGAGCATCCGGTGGGCCGGCGACGGCACCACGCAGGTCGTGAGCGGCGACCGGGAGGAGACACCGACCATCGAGGACTGGTCCAGGGGCACGGTGCTGACCGCCGAGGGCACCAGCACCAACAACTACTGGAAGGGCAACCCGTCGCTCGTCGCCGACATCCTCGGTGACTGGCGTGAGGAGCTCGTCGTGCCCACCGTGGACTCCTCGGCCCTGCGGATCTACACGTCCACCGAGGTGAGCGGGATCAAGATGTACACGCTGCTGCACGACCCGCAGTACCGGGCCGAGGTGGCGCGGCAGCAGACCACCTACAACCAGCCGGCGCACCCGGGGTTCTACCTCGCGTCCGACACCGACTGGTCCCGGGTGCCCGTCCCGGCGCCGAAGTAGGTCCGCGACGGTGCTTCGCCGGGGCAGCGAGCCGCTGCCCCGGCGAGGTTAGCTCCCGTGGGTGAGTCGCTCGACGCGGTCGAAGCCGGCCGTCTCGCGGGGGTCGCCGACGTCACCCTTGGGGGCGGCGTCCAGCGGCACGACCTGGCCGTCGCTGCGCAGCCCCCACGCCACGAGGGGAGCACGGACCTCGGCGTGCTCGTCCTTGTAGACGGCGACCCACCCGTCCGCGGGGATGAGCTGCACGATGGGGGCCTCGTCGGCGTAGATCTCCGTCGTCTCGGTCATGCCCGAGACGCTATGTGCCTGCTCAGAGGGTGTCTACCCGGCCAGGCAGATGAACGACAAGGCATGTCACCACTAGGAGGTCGACGGCGGCATCTCCGCGTGGCGGGTTCCGCTGCGGGGCAGCCTCCAGCAGCCTTGGCCCATGACCGACCTGAGTCGCGAGCGCGAGATGGAACTGGTGCAGCTCGTCCAGCAGGATCCTCATCGATGGGTGGACGTGATCCTCTCGGGTGACGAATCCGCCTTCGAGGGCTACACGGTGGAGGAGCGCAAAGTCATCGAGAACGTCCAGCTGCGCCGGCTGAACGATGTGAACCGGCGCCGGGTGGACGACGAGCTGCGGCAGTTCCACGGCCGCACCCGGGAGTAGGCGGACGTGGGAGGCCCCACGTCACTCGGGCTCCAGCAGCCCGCGGATGCGCTCGTACTCGGCGGCCATCTCCGGCGTGCCGAGGAAGTCGTCGAGGTCGGCGGACACCTGGTGGTCGACGTCCTCGACGGAGCGGATGGCGAGCTCGTAGAGCTCGCCGCGCAGGTTCTGCTCCAGGTAGCTGTGCCAGTGCGCCAGCGCGCTGATGGCAGTCAGGACCTCCGCATCGAGATCGTCGTCGACCAGGATGCCGTCGTAGATCGCCGCGAGCGCGTCGTGCAGCTCGGTGGCGCTGATCGTCAGGACGTTCGCGCAGGCAGTGGCAAGTGCGGCCTGGGCCTCCACGGTGAGCTCGTCCTCGGGCGCACCGTGCAGCAGCACCGGCCGCACGAGGCGGGTGACCGTCTGCTCGCCGAAAGCGCGGACGTTGCTGTCGGTGGCCTCGACGATGAGCCTGAGGACATCTGCCTCAAGTTGGTCGTATCTCACGCCCGCAGCCTAGGGTCCCCGGGCGCGACGACGGTCCACGGCACGTCGTGTCCCTCGGGCGCGGCGGACAGGGCTGCCTGTGCGCACGCCCGGCCCTGGTCGCGCAAGGAGGCCGCCACCGACCAGACGCCTGAGGCACTGGCTTCTCGCGAGCCGTCCCACCCGGTGATCGTCACCGTCCGCCGCGCGCGGCCCAGCGTCGAGCGGGCCCCGAGCGCCAGCTCGTCGCTCATCGCCAGGGCCACCACGGGGCCGGAACCCTCCAGCGTTTCGAGCAGTGCCGCGCCGGCGTCCGCGCCCAGCTCGCGCTGGTTGCGCTCGACCACCGCGATCCGTACGTCACCCCAGTCGTGACCGGCCTCGGTCAGCGCGGCACGGTAGCCGGCCAGGCGCGCCCCGGTGACGGGGAAGGGGACCACCTCCAGGTCCGTCAGGTCGACGGGCAGGTCGGCGCCGCGCAGGACTCCGCTGCTGCGGCGCCGGTCCAGGGGGAAGCTGATGACGACGGGAGTCGCCCCGGCCAGCGGCGTGGCTGCCGCGACTGCCGTTGCGGCAGCGCGGTCGTCGGGCCCGATGCGCACCAGTCCCGGGTGGGCGGGACCGCCCTGGATGGCAGCGGGCCGTCCGCCGGCCGCGACGGCGGCGAGGACGGGGTCGTCGGCCACGGTGGTCCACAGCACGTAGCAGTCCACTGCCGCGGACAGCACCCGGTCGACGTCGGAGGCGTCCCCGCGGGTGGGGATCAGCACCATGCCCAGGTCCTCGCTCACGCAGACCTCCGCGATCCCGGCCAGGAACTGCGCCGCCTGCGGATCGTCGAACAGGTAGGACAGGTGCTCCCCGACCACCACCCCGAGCTGCTTGGCGCGCCCGGAGCGCAGGGCGCGGGCGGTGCTGTCGGGGCGATAGCCCAGCTCGGCGGCTGCCGCCCGTACGCGGGCTCGGGTGGCCTCCGCCACCCGAGCGGGGTGGTTGAACGTGTAGGAGACGGTCATCGGGGCGACCCCCGCCCGCTCGGCGACGTCCTTGACGGTGGGCCGCCGTCGTCCAGGTGCGTTCACACCGGACAGCCTAATGTGTAACGTTACGATCCATGAGGAGCGACACGAGATCCCAGGGCGTGGAGCGGCGCACCGCCCTCGTCACCGGCGCCGGACGCGGCCTGGGCGCCGCGATCGCGCTGGCGCTGGCGGACGACGGGTGGTCCGTGGCCGTCAACGACCTGCCGGCCAGCCCGGGCGCCGCCGGGGTGGTCGACGCCGTGCGTGCCTCCGGGGGCAGCGCCGTCCTCGCGCCCGGGGACGTCACCACACCCGAGGGTGTGCGGGCCGTGGTGTCCGCCGCTGAGGACGGGCTCGGGCCGGTCGGGGTGCTGGTGCCGTGCGCGACGGGCCCGCAGCCCGAGGTCCCGGTGGACAGGATGACCTGGGACGACCTGCTGCTGCCCCTGCGGTTCTTCACTCTGAGCCCGCTGCTGCTGGTGCAGGCCGTGCTGCCGGGGATGCGCTCGGCGGGCGGCGGCCGGGTGGTGATGGTCGGGTCGGACCTGGCCCAGCGCACCGACGTCGGCTGGTCCGCATACTCGGGGGCCAAGGCCGCCCAGCTCGCCCTGGTCCGCACCTGGGCACGCGAGCTGGCGCCCGACGGCGTCACCGTCAACGCCGTCGCGCCGGGGTGGATCCCCGTCGAGCGCCACGCCGGCACACCGCCGGAGTTCCTCGAGGCGTACACCGCGCGGGTGCCGCTGGGCCGCATGGGCACCCCCGCGGACGTGGCCGCCGCCGTGGTGTGGCTGGCGTCCGCGGGCGCCTCCTTCGTCACCGGCGAGCAGGTCACCGTCAACGGTGGCCACGGCCTCACCTGATCCCCTGCCGCTGAACCGAGACGCGACCCCGTCCACGCACCGCCCTGCTCATCACCGCCGGTGCCGACGGCATGGTGCCTCTGGTGATCGGGATGCTCGTGGTCGGCGCCGCCTCCGGTGCCGCGGACGTGGCCATCAACACCCTGGCGCTAGCTCGCGGCCGCGCAGGCGATGCAGGTCCGGGCCGTCGGCCGGGCCAGCAGGCGCTCGTCGGCGATGGCCTGTCCGCAGTGCTCGCAAAGGCCGTAGGTGGCCGCGTCGACCCGCCCCAGGGCGGCGTCGACGTCGGACAGGTGCTCCCTGGCCGTGGCGAGCAGGGTGCTCGCCTGCGAGCGCTCGAAGGCGATGGTCGACCCCTCCGGGTCGTGCTCGTCGTCGGAGGCGGACAGCTGCGTCGCCTCCACCATCGAGGAGATGCTCGCGGTGAGCGACGAGACCAGCTCAGTGGTGCGCTCGCGGTCGGCGAGCAGCAGCTCGCGGACCTCCGTGGTCGAGACCATCGGTCCTCCGTCTCTCACGCCTCGGCGGCGGCCTGGGGGTTCGGTCCGCCGTTGATCGCGGTCTCCACCGCCGAGCCGATGCGCTGCAAGGCCTTCAGGTCCCGCGGCTCCAGCGAGTCGATGAGGTACTCGCGGACCGCCGCGACGTGTCCGGGCGCCGCCGCGACGACGACGTCGTAGCCGGCCTCGGTCAGCGTGGTGTTGGTGCGGCGTCCCGCGCCGGGGATCCGGGACCTCGTGAGCAGCCCGCGCGTCTCCAGCCGCCCGACGACGTGCGACAGCCGCGACAGCGACGCCGACGTCCGGACGGCCAGCGCGCTCATCTGCATGGTCCGGTCCTCCTGCTCGGAGAGCACGGAGAGAACCATGTACTCGAAGAAGGTCAGCTGGGACTCGCGCTGCATCCGGGCGTCGAGGGCGGCGGGGAGGCTGATCATGATCGCGGAGTTGGCCAGCCACGCCGCCAGCTCCTCCTGGTTCAGCCAGCGTGGTTCGGCGCGTCGCGCATCCGCTGTCGAGGTCATGCGGTGCAGCCTACGGCCGGGTTGTTGACGCATCAAGTTCAAGGAGGTAGAAATTGACGCGTCAAGTTCATCTTGAAGCGTCAAGTTGACTCGGTCGCGTGGGGTGTTGCCCGCGGTGATCGATCCGGGAAAGGACCATCCGTTGCGCACCACATCACTCGGCGGGCTCGAGGTCTCGCGCCTCGGCCTGGGAGTCATGGGCATGTCCGACTTCTACACCGGGAAGGGGGAGTCCGAGGACGACTCCGTCCGAACCGTCCGGCACGCCCTGGACCTCGGGGTCACGCACCTGGACACCGCGGAGGTGTACGGGCCCTACACCAACGAAGCCCTGCTCGGCAGGGCGATCAAGGGGCGCCGCGACGAGGTCGTGGTCGCCACCAAGTTCGGCCTGGTGTCCCACGCAGGCCGGCCGGGCCCGGACAGCACGCCGGCGAACATCCGGCTCTCCGTGGAGGGGTCGCTGCGGCGCCTCGGTACCGACCGGATCGACCTGTACTACCAGCACCGGGTCGACCCCGGCACTCCCATCGAGGACGTCGTCGGTGCCCTGGCCGCCCTGGTCGCCGAGGGCAAGATCCGCCACATCGGCCTGTCGGAGGCCGGCCCCGCCACGATCCGCCGTGCGCACGCGGTCCACCCCCTCGCTGCCGTCCAGAGCGAGTACTCGCTCTGGACCCGGGACCCCGAGGCGGAGGTCCTGCCCGTGCTGCGTGAGCTGGGGATCGGGCTGGTGGCCTACTCGCCGCTGGGGCACGGCTTCCTGACCGGAAGCATCCGCTCCCTGGACGGTCTCGACGCGGACGACTGGCGACGCACCAACCCGCGCTTCACCGGCGGCAACCTGGGACGCAACCTGCGCATCGTGGACGAGGTCCGGGCCGTGGCGACGGAGTCCGGAGTAACCCCGGCCCAGGTCGCCCTGGCCTGGCTCCTGGCGCAGGGCGACGACATCGGTCCCATCCCCGGCACCAGGCGCATCACGCGGCTCGAGGAGAACCTCGGCGCCGACGGCGTCCGGCTCACCCCGGACCAGGTCGGCCGGCTGAACAACCTGACCCCCGCGTCCGGCGACCGGCACGACCCCGCCGGCATGGCCGCCGTCGGCCGGTGAAGCACGACCCCGCAGGGGTCGATACGAGAGGCGACCTGCCTTGACCACAGCAGACCGAACGGAGCAACAAACCATGGCAAGCAACCCGATCCGGGTCGGGATCATCGGCGCGGACACGAGGGCGAGCTGGGCCGGCGCCTCCCACATCCCCGCGCTGGCTGCCCAGCCGCGACTCGTGCTCGAGGCGGTGGCGACCAGGCGGGAGGAGAGCGCACGGGAGGCCGCCGAGCTGTTCGGGGCTGCGCGCTGGTACGCGGACCCGTACGACCTGATCGGCGACCCGTCGATCGACCTCGTCACCGTTGCCGTGAAGGTCCCGGCGCACCGCGAGCTCGTGCTCGCCGCCCTCGCGGCGGGCAAGGCCGTGTACTCGGAGTCCCCACTGGGTGCGAGCGTCACGGAGGCCGAGGAGATGGCGGCAGCGGCCGGATCGCTGCACACGGCGATCGGGCTGCAGGGCAGTCTCAACCCGTCGGTGCGCAGGGCGGCCGAGATCGTCGCCCGGGGCCGGCTCGGGCGGCTGCTGTCGGCGCGGGTCACCGCGACGACCTTCGGGAACGGACCGGAGTCGGTGAGCGCCTACGAGTACTTCGACAAGGCCGCAGCCGGAGCGGGCTTCATGACGATCGCCGTGGGCCATGTCCTGGACGTCGTCGAGACGGTCCTGGGCGACATCACCGAGATCGACGCGCGCACGGAGCTCCTCTGGCCGGAGGTGAAGCTCGTCGACACCGGCACCGTCACCACCCGTGAGGTCCCGGATCACCTGGACGCCATCGTCAAGACCGTCTCCGGCGCTCCGGTGAGTGTCCAGGTCCTGGCCGGTGTGCCTGTGGCCGAGGCCGGGTTCAGCCTGGAGGTCCGTGGTGCCGACGGCTGGCTCCGGCTCGCGGGCGACCATCCGGCCGGCGTCCAGGTCGGAGACCTCACGCTGACCTCGAGCGTGGACTTCGAGGTGCCCGACCGGCCGGTCGCCACGGGCACGGGTCCCGCCGCGGCCGAGATCTGGGCCGGTGCCTCCATCAACGTGGGGGAGGTGTACGCAAGCCTCGCGCGCGACATGGCCGACGGCACCCGGCACACACCGGGATTCGGTCACGCGGCCCACAACAGCCGGCTGGTTGCCCGGGTCGAGCGGGCGGCGCGAACGGGAGTGCGGCAGTAGTCCTGTCCGGACGGGGCTGATGCGCCACCACACGGTTCGGCGCCCGTGTGGTGGCCGCGTCGGCCGGCGTCGGCCGGTGCTCCTGGTGATGCGCCGTCTTTTGACGTTTTTCTGCCTCAACGTCGTCCTGGCTATCGCTGCGACCGCGCCGGCGCACCCCGACGGGAGCCGGTTACGCGGCGGGCGGAAGAACGAGCGGATGTCAGTAGCTCCACTTAGGATCGAACAAACGTCCGCTGCAATGGTGTGACTGGAGCAGTATTAAGGTCCGGGGAGGTGTTGGCATGGGCAGGCAATGGTCGGACGGCGTTGGGGGCTCGGTACCCGCCGTGAATGAGGACCCTTTCGTGGACGGCACCATGCCCGACGACGCCTGGCTCGCCGCGCTGTTCGCTGAGTGTGAGGCGCTGTTTGGTGACGATGACGGGCGGCATGGGCTGGACGTGCCGCCAGAGCCGGAGTGGTGTGGCACCGTGTCCGGTGGCCTGCGGGACTCTGCTGCGGATTTCGGGCCGGTGGCGCTGTGGCCGGACGAGGTGCTCCAGGAGGCGCTGACCGAGGCGCCGGGTGCTGAGCTGGCGCGGGTGGTGGCCGAGTTCACGGGGCTGGGTGCCGCATCGCATGGTGATGCGGGCGCTGCGCTGGCCGAGGAACCCGATGTCGAGGGCGGTCTCAGGTCGGTTGCCGTTGCAGACGGTCCGGCCCGACTGACTGCGTTGTCCGACGACATGCTGGGGGAACTCGCCGCGGCCTGCTCCCGGTTGCAGTCGTGGGCGGCTGGTGTGCAGGCGCATGTCGTGGCTGAGCGGGCCGGGCGGGAGACGAGCCCGCTGGC
>NZ_JBHVEG010000089.1:0-25516 GCF_042802395.1 Promicromonospora sp. NPDC057488 | reverse complement strand
CAGACGCACAGGTCACCCGGGTGACCTGTGCGTCTGACACGAAACTGTGCGTCTGACACGAACGGGGTCAGCAGTGGACGGCGGCCAGCTCCGTGAACACGGCGCGGTTGAGCTTGAACGCCAGGTGCGTCTCGGCCAGCGTCGCGGCCACCTCGTCGTCGTCCAGGTCGAGCAGGTCGAGCTGGTGACGGTAGGCGTCCTTGAACACCTTCACCTTCGGGATGTCGGGGAAGGTGTAGAAGGCCACGCCCTCCTCGTCCAGGCCGTAGTGCTCCTTCATCATGCGCTTGACGATCTGCCCGCCGGACAGGTCGCCCAGGTACCGCGTGTAGGAGTGCGCGGTGTAGTGCGGCAGGCTGCCCCCGACCTCGCGGACGTGGTCCGCGTACGCGTGGGTGGCCGGCAGGATGCGGATCTCCTCGCGCCATCCCGGGCCGTACAGGAAGGCCAGGTCCCGTTCGAGCGCCGGGACGCGGGCGAGCTCGGTAAAGACGAGGCCGGCGCCGCGGTGGTCGTCGCCCAGGGCGGCGCTCGCCCCCTCCAGCGCCTCGTAGACCGGCAGGAGCTGGGCGGTCAGGTCGGCGTGCGCGGCGCGCGTGAGCCCGCCGGACAGGAGCTCCTCGATGAACTGCTCCGAGTTGGCGCCGGCGTGGGCGTCACGGGTGCCCTGCCGGAGCACGGCGGACAGGGGGACTGGGGCGAATTCCTCGGCGGGCAGGCTCACGTGGTCTCCTCCGACGCAGTTCTGACGTGCTGACTGATGTGCTCACTGACGTGCTGACAATGTGTCATCACGACGGGATCATAGCAACAGAAGTAAGGTCAGCCTAACCTTCCTTGGGGTGACTTTGAAGGGGTGCCCGACGGCGGTTCGGGCTGCCTGGTGCCGGTCGGGATGGCAGGTCGGGACGGCAGGCCGGACGGCGGCGGTGGACCCGGGCGCGGTGACCCCCTAACGTCGTCGGATGTCTGTCGCGCAGCCTCCGACGTCCGCCGCGAGCCCCAGCTCTGCCTCTGTTGCTGTCTCTGTTGCCGCCCCTGCCGTTGCCCCTGCTGCTGCCTCCACCGCTGCCTCTGTTGCTGCCTCCGAGCTGCCCGAACCCGTCGTCGTCGAGCTGGATCTCGGCCATGGTGCCGGTCGTGGTGCCGGTCCGGGTACCGGGAACGGCGAACGCGTTCGCGAGAGCGTCGCCACGTGGGTGCTGGAGCCGGCCGACCGGGTGCCGGCGGGCGACGTCGTGCTGTGCCACGGCACGCCGTGGTCCGCGCGGGTGTGGGCGCCCGTGGCCCGCGCGCTCAGCCGGGAGTACCGCGTCTTCCTGTGGGACATGCCCGGCTACGGCGTCTCGTCCAAGGGGCCCGAGGTCGCCGTCGACCTCGTGACCCAGGGCCGACGTCTGGCCGCGCTGCTGCGGCACTGGGCGGCCGACGGGTCGCTGGACCGGCCGCTGGACCGGCCGCTGGACCGGCCGCTGGACCGGCCGCACGTCGTGGCGCACGACATCGGGGGAGCGGCGGCCCTCGGCGCCCATCTTCTCGAAGGCGCCGACGTCGCGAGCCTGTTCCTGCTCGACATCGTCATGCTGGACCCCTGGGGTTCCCCGTTCTTCCGCCTCGTGGCCGAGAACGAGGCAGTCTTCGCCGCCGTGCCCGGCCCGCTGCACGGCGCCCTGGTGCGCGAGTACATCGCCGGGGCCGCCAACCACGTGCTGCCGGACGACGTCGTCGGAATGCTCGCCGAACCGTGGCTCGACGAGGTGGGGCAGGCGGCGTTCTACCGCCAGATCGCGCGGCTCTCTCCCGAGCACACCGCGCCGATCGTGCGCCGGCTCGGCGAGGTGCGCTGCCCGGTCCGCGTCGGCTGGGCCGACGCCGACCCGTGGATCCCGTTCGAACAGGCCGCCCGGCTCCGCGAGGCGCTGCCCGGCGGCCCGGAGGTGGTCGCCTTCCCCGGGCTCGGTCACCTCGTGCCCCTGGAGGACGCCGCCGCGGTGGGCCGCGCCGTGCGGACCTGGCTGGGGGAGGTCGACGGCGGGCGGGCGTGAGCGTGCTGTGGTCACCTTTTTGGGGCGTCGTCATCGTGCTGCCGCCGTCATCCTGGCGGCGCCGGAATCGTGGTGGCGCGGCAGACGCCGTCGGGCATAGCGTGTGCGGTGGTGAGCGGGAGGCCTGACAAACCTCCGCCCGGTCCGCCGGGCAACTGCCCACCCGCGCGTGCGGCGTACCGACGAGAGGCCGGGACTTCCCGGCAAAGGAGTGGTGGCACCGCGACCTAGCCCCCGCCCGCTCCTCCAGGGCCTGCGCCTTCTGGAGGAATGATGAGACCACCTTTGCCGTCCCCGAGCACGTCTGCGTCCGAGGCCCGTGGCCTGGAGACTGGCGCTCCCGAAACTGGTGCCCCCGAAATCGCGCGGGTGCTCGCCCGTGACCTGCCGGGTGTTCCGCCCGGGTCGCGCGTGCGGCTGCAGGGCTGGGTGCACCGGCGTCGCGAGCTCGCGACGGTGACGTTCCTGGTGCTGCGCGACCGCACGGACCTCGCCCAGGTGGTGGTGCGCACCGGCGCCGGACACGCGGCGTCGGACGTGCTGCCAGTCGTGCCGCCGGAGGAGACCACCGTCGAGGTGACCGGCACGGTCACCGCCAACCCGCAGGCGCCCGGCGGGGTCGAGGTCACCGGGGTGGGCGACGCGAACCCGCTGATCACACCGCTCACCGACCCCGCGGAGACCCCGCCGGTCGAGCTGTGGCGGCCCGCCCTGACGGCCGCGCTGCCCACCCTGCTGGACCACGCCGCCGTCGCCTGGCGGCACCCGGCGCAGAAGGCGCGCTGGGAGGTCGCGGCGGCGAGCCTGCGCGGGTTCCGCGCGACCCTGGACGCCGCGGGCTTCACGGAGGTCTGCACGCCCAAGCTGGTCGGCACGGCCACGGAGTCGGGGGCGAACGTGTTTCCCGTCGACTACTTCGGCCGGCCCGCCTACCTCGCGCAGTCGCCGCAGTTCTACAAGCAGCAGATGGTGGGCGTCTTCGAGCGGGTCTACGAGGTGGGTCCGGTGTTCCGGGCCGAACCGCACGACACGGTGCGGCACCTCGCCGAGTACCGCTCGCTCGACGTCGAGCTCGGGTTCGTGCGCGACCACCGCGACGTGCTGGCGGTGCTGCGCGACGTCCTGGCCGGGATGGCGGACGCCGTCCGCGCGTCCGGGGCGGCCGACCGGCTGGGCGTCGATGTGCCGCAAGTCCCGGACAAGTTCCCGGTGCTGCACTTCGCCGACGCCCTGGAGCTGGTCGGCGCGCCCGCCGACGAGCCCGACCTCGCGCCCGAGCACGAGCGGGCGCTGGGCGAGTGGGCGTGGGCCGAGCACGGGTCGGACTTCGTCGCGGTCGAGGGCTATCCGATGGCCAAGCGACCGTTCTACACGCACCCCGAGCCCGTGGACGGGCAGGAGTCGGGCGGGGCCCGGTGGAGCAACAGCTTCGACCTCCTGTTCCGCGGGCTGGAGCTGGTCACGGGCGGGCAGCGCCTGCACCGGTATGCCGACTACGTCGCGGCGATCGAGGCACGCGGCGAGGACCCGGCGTCGTACGCGACCTACCTGGAGGCGTTCCGGCACGGGATGCCGCCCCACGGCGGGTTCGCGATCGGGCTGGAGCGCTGGGTCGCGCGGCTCGTCGGGGCGGCCAACGTCCGCGAGGTGACGCCCTTCCCGCGGGACCTGCACCGGCTCGTGCCCTAGCGGCTGCCGAGGTCCCGCAGTGCGTCCGACCGGCGGTCCGGGCACCGTGCCGGGTGGTTCCGGGTGGTTCCGGGCGGCCGGCCGGGCGTTTCACCCGGGCGTCCTGTCCGTCGGCCGGCCGGGCGCGCGGGTGTGTCAGAGGCCACCAGTAACTTGTGGCGCGTGCTGCTGAAGGCGGCACGATCCAGGGGCGAGCTCTGCCCCGATGGCCGACGACGACGTGATGGGGCGAGATGCTGCAGGAGCTGATGGACCGGGTGCGGGGCGGCGACGAGACGGCGCGAGGCGTGGCGGATGCGCTCGCACCGTTGTCGCTGCTCAGCGCCGGTTCGTACGAGGACGCGGTGGGTTACGTGCTGCAGGGCACGACGCCGGAGATCTTGACGAGCCTGGCGTCCGCGAACACGGGTGAGATCGACAAGCTGCTCGACGAGCCGGGCCGCTCGAGCTACTGGTCGAGCTGGGTCTCGCCCGACGAGGAGAAGAAGGTCGCCGCCCACCACAAGAACTGGACCAAGGACAAGGGCATCAACGGCCGCCGCCGCGTCTACGCGGTCGGCGCCATGCCGCAGGTCGTCCGGTTCGGCCGGGTGCTGGCGCAGCTCACCGAGACCGTCGAGATCCCGGGCGTCCCCGAGTGGCTCTCCCTCCTGCTGCACGACATCGGCCACATCGGCACGCCGAAGCGCAACCGGTCCGGCTCCGGCGACCAGGCCACGCGCACGCGCTGGACGCCGTCCACGTTCGAGGAGGCCGCGATCGAGGGCGGCGTGCCGGCCGAGGACGCCCCGCGCGTCGTCCTGGTGGGCATCGCGCACCGCTCCGCGAAGGGGCGCTCCTGGTACTCCGACGCCCGCGAGGGGATCCTGAAGTCCCTCGGGTTCGACGAGTACGTCGCCCGGCACGTCGACCTGCTGGGCGACGTCGTCCTCACGGTGGGCGCCTCCGGCAAGGAAGAGGTGCTCGACCGCATCGGCAAGCGCGTCTCCACGCAGGAGGCCGCGAGCGACGACTTCGCGCGGATCGTCGCGGCGCTCGCCGTCGACCCCGCCAAGGGTGTGCGCGCCGCCGCGCTCAAGTACCTCGCGAGCCTGCCCGACGACAAGCAGGTCGAGCTCCTCGCGCCGCACCTGGCCACGGCGCCGTCCGGCCGCCTCGCCGAGGCCGTGACCCGGCTCGCCGCGCTGGACGGGGGCATCGCCGCCTGCGAGGCAGCGCTCGTGCCGCTGCGTGACGCGAACGGCAAGATCGCGAACGGGCAGAGCGCCCGCGTCAAGCTCCTGGAGCAGACCGTCGAGCGCTCGCGCGCTCTGGAGACGCCCGCCGAGGACGTCGTCATCGAGCTCCCGGAGTGGCAGCCGCTGCCCGACGTCGCGCTCGACGCCGCCTGGCTGGCCCAGCTCCGCGCCGACATCGAGAAGGCGACCGTCGAGGCGCGCGAGAACCTCGCCGAGATGAAGAAGCGGTCCTCGGGCAACGCGAAGGACTGGGCCCTGCGGTCCGCCCAGAGCAACCTCGACCGCCTGCAGAAGATCACCGACAAGGACCTCGACGCGCTGCCCGGCCACCTGTCCGGCGAGACGCCGGTCAAGGGCAAGTACCAGGCCTCGGCCCTGGTCCAGTGGCTCACCGAGCGCCGCCGCGACCCGTTCGCCGGGCAGGGCCTCATGCTCCACATCCGGCTCCAGGCCCTCACGCACCGGGGCAAGGGCAACAACAACAACCTGCTGTGGACCCTGCGCGGCCACCTCGACGAGCTCACCGACCTGCGCCAGCTGCAGGAGGCCCTGGAGCGCGTGCAGATCCCGGAGCCCGAGGAGCTCATCACCGAGCTCGTGCTCAACCGCTGGTGGGGGCAGCAGGAGATCCCGGCGTCCGTGTCGTGGCCGTGGTTCGCGGAGCGGCCGCAGCTCCTGGAGCGCACGCTCCAGTCGGGCGACGGCGGCAGCGACCGCGTCGCCAAGGCGCTCGACGTGCTGCGCCAGTTCCCCGTGGTGCCCCCGCTTGTGCTGCCCAACCTCACCGCGCTCGCGCTCGGCGCGGGCAAGACCCACCGCATCACCGCGCAGCACGTGCTCGAGGCCCACACCGGCGCCCGGCCCCTGGCCGAGCAGGCGCTCGCGGACACCAAGAGCGAGGTGCGCGCTTCGGCCGCGGCCTGGCTCGACCGCATCGGCGACGCCGCGGCGGTCCCCGCCCTGCGCGCCGCCCTGAAGATGGAGCGGCGCGAGGCGGCGCGGGCGGCGCTGCTCTCGGCGCTGGAGTCGCTCGGCGACGACATCTCGGCCGACCTCGCACCCGAGATCCTGCAGGCCGAGGCCGCCAAGGGGCTCAAGGCCAAGATGCCGGCGAGCCTGGACTGGTTCCCGTTCGAGCAGCTGCCGGAGGTCCGGTGGGCTGGTGCTGGTGCTGGTGCTGGTGCTGGTGCTGGTGCTGGTGCTGGTGCTGGTGCTGCTGGGGCGGGGGCGGGCGACGTCGTGCCCCGCGACGTCGTGCGCTGGTGGGCCGTGCTCGCGACCAAGCTGAAGTCGCCCAGCGGCGAGGGCCTGATCGCCCGGTACGTCGGCCTGCTGGACCCGGCCTCGCAGGCCGCGCTCGGCTCGTTCGTGCTGCGCGCCTGGGTCGCCCAGGACACCCGCAACCCCTCGGTCGAGCACTCCCGCGAGTACGCCGACCAGTACGCGCAGTCCCGGTGGGACGGCCTGCAGGCCGCGATCAAGCGCTACCCCGAGTACTACGCCGACCAGGCGGGCCAGACCGTCGAGGACTTCTGGAAGCGGCTCTACCGCGAGGACCAGGCCACCTACCTCGGGTCGGCCACGCAGGAGAAGGGCCTGCTCGCGCTGACCGTAGGGATGCCCGGGTCCGGGCTCGCGACCACGGCGCAGCACTACTTCAGCGCGCACAAGGGCCGGCGTGCCCAGGCCGAGTACCTCGTGCGGGCCCTGGCCGCCAACGGCGACCGCGCCGCGGTGCAGCAGCTCCTCGCGGTCTCGCGGCGGTTCAAGCAGCGCACCGTCCAGGAGACGGCCGGGGCGCTGGCCCAGGACATCGCGGACCGCAACGGCTGGGACGGCGACCAGCTCGCCGACCGCACGGTGCAGACCGCCGGGTTCGACGACGACGGCATCCTGCGCCTCGACCTGGGCGGGCCTGCTTCCGGGAGCGCTTCCGGGACTGCTACCGGGAGTGAGGGCGGCGACGAGGCGCGGGTGGTCACCGGGCGCATCACCGAGTCGTTCACGCTCGAGCTGCGCAACCCCGCGGGCAAGGTCGTCAAGGCCCTGCCGGCCAAGCGCGCGTCCGACGACGACGAGGTGTACGCCGAGGCGAAGCGCCAGCTCAAGGAGTCGCGCGCCGAGCTGAAGGCCGTGGTGGCGCTCCAGACCCAGCGGTTCGCCGAGGCCATGGTCACCGGCCGTACCTGGACGTTCGCCGACTGGCGTGAGTTCGTGCTCGGGCACCCGCTCATGTCGCGCCTCGCCGCGCGCCTGGTGTGGGCAGCGGAGGTGCCGGGCGCCGGATCGGATGCCGGATCGGATGCCGGGTCGTCTGTCGGCGAGGCGGGCGCCGGGACCGTGACGTTCCGGCCGGGCGACGGCGGCGCGCTGATCGGCGTCGACGACGAGGACGTCACCCTTCCGGACGACGCGCTCGTGTCGCTGGTGCACGCGGCCACCCTCGGGGACGACGACGAGACCGGCGCGCCGGCCTGGCGCGCCCACCTCGGCGACTACGAGATCACGCCGCTGTTCGACCAGGGACTGGGCGCGGACCAGGGACTGGGCGCGGACGCGCAGGACGCCGCCGGCGCGCTGCCGGACCTGCCGGACACCGCCACCGTGATCAGCACCCGCCGCGGCTGGCTCAGCGACTCGTTCACGATCCGCGGGCGGGCCACGAAGCTCGGCTACTCGCGGTCGCAGGCGGAGGACGCCGGCTGGTTCTCCGCCTACCGCAAGGAATACCCGACGCTCGACCTCACGGTCGAGATCGAGTTCACCGGCGCGTTCCTGCCCGAGGAGAACATCACCGCCGCCGTGGAGCACCTCGTGTTCCGGCGCACCGGCACCTGGGACGACCGGGGCCGGCTCGCGATCAAGGACGTGCCCAAGGTGCTGCTCGCGGTGTCGTACCGGGACTACCTGAACGTGGCCGAGGGCGGCGCGTTCGACGCGGACTGGGAGAAGAAGAGCCAGTACTGAGGCTCGATGGTCCGGTGCCGGCTCTCTCCATGCATAGGCACACACATGGAGCCGGCACCGGACCCGACAGGCGTGTCAGTAGCTCCCGCTACCTTGATCGCACGCCGACCGCAGTGGCTCTGACCTGGGCCGTTGCGTCATCACTCGCTGTGAGCACCGAAGGACGTCATGACCACGGAAACCACCATCCCCAGCGCCCCGGCAGGAACGACTGCCGGAAACGACGAGATCCGCCCGCCCGCCGAGGTCCGCTACGCCGCAGAGCTGGCGACGCTGGCGGCCTGGGACGCAGAGCGCGGCCACGAGCTTCCGCCCGGCTGGCGGCTCAGCCCGCGGGCCGTGCGGGCGTTCGTCGTCGGCTCCGAGGAGCTCGGCGTGGGCCGCAAGTTCTACGGCGACGACCCGCTGGTGGACCGCGCCGTCGTCTCCCTGATGGGGCGCCAGGGCCTGATGCTCGTGGGCGAGCCGGGCACGGCCAAGTCGATGCTGTCGGAGCTGCTGTCGGCTGCGGTGTCGGGCAGCTCGACCCTGACGGTGCAGGGCACCGCAGGCACCACCGAGGACCACGTGCGGTACTCCTGGAACTACGCGCTGCTGGTGTCCGAGGGCCCGAGCGAGCGGTCCCTCGTGCCGTCGCCGATCTGCACCGGCATGCGTGAGGGCCGCGTGGTGCGGTTCGAGGAGATCACGCGCTGCGCCCCGGAGATCCAGGACACGCTCGTGTCGATCCTGTCGGAGAAGCAGCTCATGGTCCCCGAGCTCGGTCCTGACGCGCGCGTCGCGGCCCGGCCCGGGTTCACCGTGATCGCGACGGCGAACCTCAAGGACCGCGGCGTGCACGAGATGTCGGCGGCCCTCAAGCGCCGCTTCAGCTTCGAGACCGTGGCCCCGGTGCGGGACCGCGCCTTCGAGATCGAGCTCGTGCAGCGCCAGCTCGCAGCCGAGCTCGGCCCCGAGGGCGACCGGCCCGAGGTGCCGCGCGACGTCCTCGAGGTGCTCGTCACCGTGTTCCAGGACCTGCGCACCGGCAACACCCGCGAGGGCGCGCCGGTCAAGCGGCCGGAGACGGTCATGTCGACGGCGGAGGCCGTCAACGTCGCCGTCGCGGCCTCGCTGGAGGCCCGGTATCTGGGCGACGGCACCGTGACCGCGGCCGAGGTCGCACGGCAGGTCGCGGGCGTGGCGCTCAAGGGCGAGGAGGAGGACGCACGCCGGCTGCGGCACTACGTCGACAACGTGGTGCGCGAGCGCGCCCGGACCGACGCGCGCTGGAAGGCGTTCTTCACCGCGGCAGAGCCGCTGTGGCGGTGACGGCCGGGCGCGCGGCGTCGGGCGTCGGCGTGGTGCAGGACGGCGCGGCGGGCGTGGTGCAGGACGACGCGGCGGTGCCGGACGGCGGGGCCGTGCTGGCTGGCGGGCGCGCCGGCCGGCGCTCCGACGCCGTCTGGGATCTGGCACCCGAGCGCCTGCGCGCGGCCGCGGACGCCGTCGGCGGGCTGCGTGCCGACCGCGGCGTCTACCTCGCGCCGGTGCGGCACCACAGCCCGGCCTGCGCCGTGGCTGTGCGAGCCGCGATCGAGGAGCTGCGGCCGGCGGCCGTCCTCATCGAGGGGCCCGAGGAGTTCACGCGGCTCATCCCGGACCTGCTGCACGAGGCGACGCGGCCGCCGATCGCGGTGCTGAGCCTCGGCGACACCGGGACCGGTTCGTCGTCGGACGGCCACGAGCCCGGCAGCGGCTCCGGCTTCTACCCGCTCGCCTCCTTCTCCCCGGAGTGGGTCGCCCTGCATGCGGGGCGCGACGTCGGCGCCGAGCTCCGGTTCATCGACCGGTCCTTCGGCGAGCGGTCGGCCGCGGAGCGGGCGGTGTCCGGGTCGGGCGGGTCTGGGTCCGGTGGGTCTGGTCCGGGCGGTGCAGGCCCGGATGCTGCAGGTCCTGATGCTGCGGGTCCGAACGCTGCCGGTCCAAACGGCGGGCCGTATGTCGCTGGTCCGAGTGCCGGTGGGGCGGATGCCCAGCCCGACCCCTTCGCGCGCACGCTGATGTCCGAGCGCTACCTCGCACACTCCGAGGCGGTCGCCGCGCTCGCTCGCCGGCTCGGGTGCCGGGACCACGACGAGGTCTGGGACCACCTGTTCGAGTCGCGGCCGAGTGCCGAGCTGGCCGACTGGCGCGCCGTCTTCGACGACGTCTTCGCGTGGGCGGCGCTCGCGCGGCTCGACTACGAGGAGAGCGTGCTCGCCGCCGACGGGTCCCTGGACCGCGAGGCGCGCATGGCCGCCCGCGTCGCCGAGGCAGCGGCCGAGGTCGACGGGCCGGTGCTCGTGGTGACCGGGGCCTTCCACACGCTCGCGCTGGTGGAGGCGCTGTCCGGCGCGGCGGAGGGTGCCCCGGTGCGCGACCGCCAGCCGGAGGGCGGCTTCGGCCCGGTCGCGCAGGGCGAGGCGTGGCTGGTGCGGTACGACCACGAACGGCTCGACGGTCTGCGCGGATATGGCGCGGGCATGCCCTCGCCCGGCTACTACGAGCGCCTGCACGTCGCGCACCTCCGGGAGCTGGCGGTCGGCGGCGTGCTCGGCGGCTCTGTCAACGGCTCTGTCAACGGCTCTGCCTACGGCTCTGTCAACGGCTCGGTTGACGGCTCGGTTGACGGCGCTGCCACGAAGGCGCCCGGCCGGACGAACCGGAAGTCGGCTGCGAAACGTGCTGTCCCCGGTGCTGCGGCTGACGCTGCGACCGGCGTGACCAGCGCTGCTGTGGCGTCCGGCCCGGTCGGCGCACGCGCCCTCGCCGCGGAGATCCTGGTCGACGTCGCCCGGGGTGCCGTCGACCGGGGCCACGCGGTGAGCCTGCCGCAGGTCAGCGCCGCCGCCGAGTCGGCCACGCGGCTCGCGGACCTGCGCGAGCGCGCCTTCGCCGGTCGCACCGACCTGCTCGACGCGATGCGGTCGTGCTACGTGCAGGACGACGGCGGCGTCGGCGGGCCGGGAGAGCCCGAGCGGCCGCTGGGGCTGGCGATCGCGGAGGTGTTCGGCGGCCGGGCCCTGGGCGACGTGCCACCCGGCAGCGCCTCCCCGCCGCTTGTGCGCGACGTGCGCGAGCGGGTGCGGGCCGTGAAGCTCACCATCGACGACTCGGTGCCGCGCACGGCGCGCCTGGACGCCCGGCGGACGGCGTCGCACCGCGCCAAGCGGCAGGTGCTGGCGCTGCTCGACTTCGTCGGGGCCGGTTTCGGGCAGCTCGTCTCGGGTCCGGACCACGTGGCCGGCCGCGGGCTGGGCCTGATCACGGAGGAGTGGCAGTACTGCTGGACGCCGCTGGTCGAGGCGCGGCTCGTGGAGATGGTGCACCTCGGCGCGACGCTGGAGGCGGTCGCTGTCGCCCGGCTGACCGAGGCGGAGGCGCGGTTGTCGGGCACGGGCTCGGGGTCCGGGGCTGCGTCCGGAACAGGTACGGCCCCGGCCCCGGGGACGGGGACGGGGTCTGGGTCTGGTGCGGGGGCCGTGTCTGGTGCCGGGTCCGCGTCGGTCGACGCCCTCGCGCGCCTCGTGGCGCAGGCCCTGGTCATCGGGATGGGGTCGCACCTGCCCCGGATCGTCTCCCTGCTGCGCGTCACCCTGGACACCGACCGCGACGTCGACTCCGTGGTCTCGGGCGCGCGCCGGCTGCTCGGTCTCTGGGAGGCGCGGATCGAGCTCGGCGCCGAGGAGTACGCGGGCGAGCTGCTCGACCTGGTCAGCCAGGCGCTCGCCACCACCGCCTACCTGGTCAGCGACCTGGGCAAGGTGCGTGCGGAGGACGAGGACGCCGCCATCGGTACCCTGATCGGCCTGCGCTCGCTGCTGCGGGACGCGGCCGCAGCCGACAGAGTGCACGGGGATGCTGTGCACGGGGACGCTGTGCACAGGGACGGTGTGCACGGGGACGGTGTGCACGGGGATGCTGTGCACAGGGACGGTGTGCACAGGGACGGTGCGGGCGCCGACGGCATCGGCTCCGTCAACCGCATCGCCGTCGAGCGGGAGCTCGCGCGCCTGCGCGACGACGAGGACACCGCGCCCGCCGTATCGGGCGCGCTGCTCGCCCTCGGGTTCACCGACGGCGAGGTGGCCGACGACGTCCTGGTCACGCGGGTCCGCGGCGCCCTGGCCGCAGGCGCCGACCCGGGCGCCGCGGTGCGGTTCCTGGGCGGCGTCATGCGGGCGGCGCCGGACCTGATCCTGCACACGCCGGAGATGTTCGACGCCGTCGACGACGCGCTCCGCGCGCTGGACGGCGGCGCGTTCTTGGCGGTGCTGCCGGACCTGCGGCGGGCCTTCACGTGGCTGCGCCCCACCGAGACGCATCGGCTGGCCAAGCGGGTCGCGGAGCGGACCGGAGCGCGGGTCGACCAGGTGGACGTGCGGGTCGCGCTGTCCGAGGAGGACCTCGCCACCGGCCTGGCCCTGGACCGCGAGCTGGCGGCGGTGCTGGAGCGGGACGGTCTGGCCCACTGGGTCGGCGGAACCAGCGCCTCGATATCTGACGCTTCGGTACCTGACGCCGCAGTACCTGACGCCGCAGTACCTGACGCCGCAGTACCTGACGCCGCAGTACCTGACGGCGCAGCAACAGACTCCGCAGCAACAGACATGGAGAGTGCCGTGGGCGTCACCCCGGCAGGAGGAGAAGCATGAGCACGATCGATCGGGCAGCGCCCGGTCCCGAGGCAGCCGGCCCGGCGCCGGCGGTCTCGGACGACGAGGCCGCCCGTCGCTGGCGCCTGGTCCTCGGCCGGTACGCCGCCGACGAGCTGCAGGTGGGGCAGCAGGACCAGGGACTGGAGCGGTCCCTGCGTTACCTGTACGACCGGGAGTACACGGCCCGCGGGCACCGCGTCGGCCGGGGTGGCCCGGGCGAGGGCGGCGGTCGCAGCGGCGGCGGCGCGGGGCTGGGCGGGTCCCAGCCGCACGGCGTCGACGTCACCGCGCTCGGCTGGCTCAACGAGGCCGGCAGCCTGTTCCCGCGCGAGACCTTCGAGCGCATGCAGGTCGACGCCGTGAGCCGGTACGGCCTCACCGAGCTGCTGCAGGACGAGACCGCGCTCGAGACTCTCGAACCCTCGAGGGAGCTCGCGGTCGCGATGCTGCAGGTGCGCGGCGCCCTGAACGATCAGGCGGCGACCGGCCTGCGCCGCATCATCCGCCGGGTCGTCGACGACGTCGTGAAGCGGTTGCGGCCCCGGTTCACCACCGCGGTCAACGGCCGCATCGACCGCTCGCGCCGCTCGATGCACCGGGTCGCGCGGAACTTCGACTGGAAGCGCACCCTGCGCGCCAACCTCGGCCGGGTCGACGCGGACGGTCGCATGATGGTGCAGGACGTCCGCTTCTCTGCGCGGGCCAAGCGCACCCTGACCTGGGACGTCATCCTGCTGGTCGACCAGTCGGGATCGATGGCGCCCTCGCTGCTGTACTCCGCGGTGTGTGCGGGGATCCTGTCGGGCCTGCCCGGCATCAACGTGCAGCTCTACCTGTTCGACACCTCGGTGGTGGACATGTCGCACCTGGCCGCCGACCCCGTCGAGGTGCTGATGACCGCGCAGCTCGGCGGCGGCACCGACATCGCGCGCGCCGTGCGGCACGCCGAGCAGCAGGTCCGCAACCCGTCCCGGACGGTGGTGGCGCTGGTCAGCGACTTCTACGAGGGCGGATCGGTGTCCAACCTGCTGACGACGGTGCGGCGGATGGCGTCCTCAGGCGTCACCATGCTCGGGCTCGCCGCCCTGGACGAGGCGGCCGAGCCCGTCTACGACCAGGGCACGGCCCGGCACCTGGCCGAGTGCGGCATGGAGGTCGCCGCCCTGACACCCGAACGATTCGCCGAGTGGCTGGGGGAGGTGCTCTCGTGAGCGACAAGAAGACCTACGCCTGGGCGGCGCCCTACGCCGGCCTCGACGACGACGCGCTCAAGGCGCTCGGCAACCCGGGCCTGCTGCGTCGTGCTCGCAAGGACACCGTGACCGAGGTGTCGTACGACGCCAAGGGTGCGGTGCTCGACGTGTCCGGGGTGACCGTACGCGTGGACGGCCGCGGTCCCGCGGCGGTCTCCTGCGACTGCCCGACGGCGGGCGTGTGCCAGCACGTGCTGACCGCCTGCCTCTGGGCGGTCGAGGTGGCGCCCGAGGCGCCGGCCGAATCGCCGACGCTCGACTCGTCTCAGTCCGGTAGTGCGTCGCCCGGCAGTGCATCGCCCGGCAGCGCGCCGTCCGGTAGTGCATCGTCCGGTAGTGCATCGCCCGCAGCCGGGTCGCCCGGTGCCGGCCTGGTGGTGGCCCAGTCCGCGCCCCGGACGGGCGGTCAGGCAGCAGGGTCCGACGCCGCCGGTCTGGCCGGGACGGCGGCGACCCGCGCACCGTCCCCGGCGGTGGTCAAGCGTCGCCGGGAGGCGCTCGCGGAGGTGCGGGACGTCGTCGGGCGCCTCATGTCGGGTGGCCTGTCCCACCTCGGGACCGACGACGCCGAGTCGCTGACCGCGCTGGCCGGCCGGGTCCGGGTGGCCGGGTTCGACCAGGTGGCTTCCGACCAGGTCGGCAACGTGCGGTTCCACGGCCTCGTCCGGGTCGCCGGCGGCCTCGTCACGGGCCTCGCCGGCCGCGACGACGCCGTCAACGAGTCCGACCTGCTCGACACGCTCGCCGAGATCTGGGCCATGTGCGAGGTGCTGGAGCGCGCGGCCGACCCGGCTGGCGGCGGAACGGCATCGGCTGGCTCTGCATCGGCGGGCTCTGCATCGGCGGGCTCTGCATCTGCGAGGGCATCAGCAGTTTCTGGGGCCAACCAGGCTGGGACTGCCAACAGCGCTGGCGCGTCGGCCAGGTCCGGTCCGGGCCGCGGTGCCGGTGCCGGCAAAGGCACGGACGACGAGGTGGACGTCCCGCGCTGGGTCCCGCTCGGGGCCCGGTGGTGGACGTCGCAGAGCGGGTCGCGCGGCCTGGCCTACCTGGGCTGGGACGCCGAGACCGAAGTGGGCGCGCACTCCGTGCGCGATGCGGGCCAGGTGCGTCAGGTCGTGACGGGACGCCCGTCGGGCACCGACCCGCGGTTCCAGCGCAGCTGGACCAGCCCGTTGCTGTGGAACAGGTCCCTGAGCACGCTGTGCGAGGGTAGGTTCGCCCTCACCAAGGTGCGCACCAAGCCGGACGGTGGCCTCGGCGCCGGCGGCACCCCGGTGCTCCAGCGCCTGGAGGGCGACGGTTTCGACCTCGACGAGCTCCGCGTGATCGCCGAGCGCACCGGCGCCGGGGTGCAGCCGCGCGACGTCGTCGGGTTCGGACGACGTCCGGCCAACGTCCGGCTGGTGCTGGTCCGCGACGTCGGCGAGGTCGGCATCGACGAGGTTCGGCAGGAGCTGACGCTCGCCGTCGTCACGTCGGAGGGCGACAGCCGGCTGCTGCGTCTGCCGGTCGCGGGCGAGCAGGCGGTCCAGACGCTGCTGTCGGTCCGGGCCAAGCTGGTCGCGATGACGATCGAGCAGCGCGAGGAGCGGGACGAGCCAGTGGGCCTGTTCGTGCGTGACAAGAAGGGGGCGATCAGACTGGTCAGCCCCACGATCACCCCCGCGTGGTCGCTCGAGAGCAGCTACTGGGACTTCTGGCGTCGGCGGCTGCGGAAGCTCAAGGCGCAGGCGTCCTCGGCCAAGACGGTGCGTCCGGCGCCCGCCCCGCCGGCCCCGGTCCGCCGCGTGACACTGCTGCTGGGAGACGTCCTGCTGGCCGCCGCAGCGACGGGTCGGCCGGCGCTCACGACACGCCAGCGGTCGGACGTCGAGCAGGCGCGCACCCTGGCCCGGGATCTCGGCCTCACGACCCTGGAGCGTACGGCCCAGGGTCTGCTGGCCAGCGATCTGACACCGCCCGCGGTGCTGCACGCTGCGTTCGTGGTGGGCCGGGCACGAGCGGTGGCGGACGTGGCGGGCTGATCCGGCGTGGCCCGGCCAGACGGATCAACCCGACTGGCCCGGCCTGCCCGGCTCAACCCGATCGGCCCAGCTCTGCCCAGCTCGGCCCAGCTTGCCTGGCCCAGCCCGACTGGCGGGATCGGCCGGGCATGGCAGGCCGGGCCGGGCCTGACCGATTGAACCCGACCGAGCGGGCTTGACCCAACCTGCCGACCTGAACCCGCCGGTCCGGACTGACTGGCAGGTTCGCGCAGGCTTGGTCGGTGTCGGTGTCGGTGTCGGTGTCGGTGTCGGTGTCGGTGTCGGTGTCGGTCCTGCCTGACCAGCTGGCTTTATGTCTGCCTCCGGGTCGTGCCGCGCGGGGTGCCCGCCGGGGTGAGCTCGCGGCCGTGCCGGTCGACGAGCGTCCAGCCTGAGTGGCGGGCGCCGGCTGGGTTCCCGGTCCACCGCATAGTGACGCCGGTCCGGTCGACGAGGTCGTGGTGGTGCCAGCACAGCAGGGCTGCGTTGGGCACGCTTGTGTTTCCGCCGTCGGCCCAGTGGCGTTCGGCGTGGTGGACCTCGCAGCGGGCGGGTGGCTGCGTGCAGTCGACGTAGACGCAATGTTTGTCGCGGGCGATCACGGCTCGGCGCATCTGTCCCGTGACGGTGCGCTGCGCCCGACCGACGTCGAGCACCTGGCTGTCGGGCCCGAAGACCACCCGGGTCACTGCGGCGTCGCAGAGCAGGCGCCGCAGCGTGGCGGTTGGTACGAGTGATCCGGAGATGCCGAATCTCGCGGGCGCCGCAGTGACGTCGGTCAGGCTCGCCGAGCCGTCGGTCCCAGGAAGCTCCTTGGGCCGGCGCCGGAACGTCAGATGGTTGCGGTCGACCACACTTCCGCCATCACTTGCGCTGGATCCGCTGCTGCCGCTGCTGCCGTTGTGACTGTGACTGTGACCGTCGCCGTCGCTGTCGATCGACCGTCCGCCAAGGTCGTTGCTGTTGCTCCCGGACGCTCCGGACCGCCTGGTCAGGCGAGTGAGTTCCGTCCACGACACGGTCACGGTGACGTGCGGTCGCACTGCGGCCCCGGTCCCGGTGTGGCCGTTGTCGAGCACGGTGCGGGCGAGATCGGCGAGGGTCTGAGCACGTCGCTGCGTGGGGGTGCGGTCGTCGCCTGGTGTCGGAGCGCCCATCACCGAGTCCATCGCGGCGCGCAGTGCTTCACCGTGTTCGTCGGTGAGGAATCCGTCGACGTGGTAGCCGCCGAAGGTCTTGGCCACGTCGAGGTGCTCACGTTCCGAGGCCTGCTTGTACCCGCGCTCGTCGGACTCCGGGTCGGCGACGCGGGCGAACCGGTCCACGAACCGGCGGAACACGAGTGGGCCGTGCTGGTCGGCCAGGTCCAGGAGCAACTCCTCCCCGGTCGGCCCGTGAACCACGGTCCCCGCGGCGTCGCCGGTGGTGTCCCCGTCAGCGGGCCCGGCCGGTTCGCCGGCGTCTGCTCCGGCACCGTCTGCCTCGGCACCGTCTGCCTCGGCACCGTCTGCCTCGGCACCGTCGGTTCCGTCCGCTGGTGCTCCTTCGCCGTCGTTCACGGGGTTGCCCTCGCCATGTCCGCCGGGCGTCGCGTCGACCGGGCTCACCAGTGCCTTGCGCCGGTCGTCCGACGTCGGGCCGACGTCGACCATCGCCCGCACCTGGTCCATCCCGATCCGCCCGCTCAGGGCGGCGGCGAGCGTGGCCGGAAGGTGTTCGAGAAGCCGCTCGCCGGTCAGCACGTCCCTGCTCGCCGTCCGCATGGTGACCTTCTCGCGGCGGGCGAGCCAGACCCGGAACGTCCGCGAACCGTCGAGCGCCCACCTGCCGTCGGCCTCGATCCGGGGCAGCCAGGTCATCCGGAGCACCTCCAGCTGCGAGCACACAGCGCGCAGCAGCGGCGATGCCGCGGTGAGGCGGCCGGTGATCCCGGACGTCCCGCCCGGCAGAGTGTTGTCCAGCGCATCCAAACCAGCGACGCCGACCAGCTCCCGTGTCAGTACCTGGAGGTCCGTGACGATCTCCTCGAGCGAGCGCGCCCCGGCACTCGTCGCGCTCGGCTGTGCCAGCACCATCCGGTCACCCCCTCGATCCGACGCTCGGCCTGGTGCCGGCGACCTGACCGACATTATCGAACGAGCGTGCTCAGTTCTCGTAAGATTTGAGATCTGTGGATAACTCATCGGAGTGCGACGGAGCGTCCTCGGACAGGACGGCCATGGCGAGGGGCCGCTGACCGCCGAGTGTCAGTGGCTCACGGCAGACTGGTCCCCATGCACACGGTGGTCTCGCAGGACGGCGCGGATATCGGCCTACGGTCGATGTCCGACGCCGGTGCGCCCGAGGGCGAGCCGCACATCGTCGAGGCCTCCGGACTGGTCCGCGAGGTGATAGCCGCTGAGTCGTCCCACGTCCGCTGGACCTGGGACGACACCAACGGCTGGTATCCGGCGCTGCTCGCCGAGGGCGTCCGGGTCGACCGCGCGCACGACCTGCGGCTCGCGCACGCCGTGCTGCGCACCTCAGCGCTTTCGGCGCGCACGGCGCTCGCCGAGGCCGGGCCCACGGCCTGGGACCGCCTCGCCGCCGTACCGCCCCCGGGTGGGCCGACGGCGGCCGCGCTGGTCCGGCCCGACCGCCACCCCGGCTCCGAACCGCTCTTCGACCTCGGCGAACTGAGCGCTCCGGCGTCCCGTGCGGCGTCCGGCCGACCGGACCGGGAAACGAGCGGCGCGTCGGCCAAGGACGTGACGGGCGGCGGAAGCTGGAATGGCGAAGCCCGGGATGGCGCAGCCCGCATGGGCCCCGGGCGCGACGGCCCGTTGGCCAGTACCAGCACGACCAGCACCAGCACGACCAGCACCGGCGCTCCAGACGCGACGGGCCCGCTCAACCCCCTCACCGAGTTCACCGCCCAGCTCCGCGCGATCAAGGACAGCACCGACCCCGGCCGGCTCCGCCTCCTGCTCGCGGCCGAGTCCGCAGGCGCGCTGGCCGCCGCCGAGATGCACCACGCCGGCCTGCCGTGGCGCGGCGACATCCACGACGAGATCCTCACCGAGGCGCTCGGACCGCGGCCGCGCCCGGGCACGCGACCGGCCAAGCTCGAGGCGCTGGCCAACCAGATCCGGACCGCCCTGGACGCCCCGCCGACGCTCAACCCCGACTCCCACCCCGACCTGCTGCGGGCCATGGAGTACGCGGGCGTCGGCGCGCGCAGCCTGCGCAAGTGGGAGCTTGAGAAGCTCGATCACCCGGTGATCGCGCCGCTCCTGGAGTACAAGAGCCTCTACCGCCTCTACACCGCGAACGGCTGGAACTGGCTCGACACCTGGGCGCACGACGGCCGCTTCCGCATGGAGTACGTCGTGGGCGGCGTGGTCACGGGCCGCTGGGCGAGCACGGGCGGCGGCGCGCTCCAGCTTCCGCACAACGTGCGCCGTGCGGTGGTCTCCGACCCGGGCTGGACCTTCGTCGTCGCCGACGCCGCCCAGCTCGAACCCCGCGTGCTGGCCGCCCTGTCGCGCGACGAGCGCATGGCCGCCGCCGGCCGGTCCAAGGACGGGGCGAGCACCGACATGTACGCCGGGATTGTCGCGACCGGCGCCGTCGACTCCCGCGAGCACGCGAAGGTCGGCATGCTCGGAGCCATGTACGGGGGCACCACCGGCGTCAGCGCGCAGGTGCTGCCCCGGCTCGCGCGTGCGTTCCCGCAGGCCATCGACCTGGTCGAGCGCGCGGCACGGGCGGGGGAGCGCGGCGAGGTGGTCACTACCCGGCTCGGCCGCAGCTCGCCCCGGCCGGGCGAGTCGTGGGCCGCGGTCCAGGGCTCCGCGTTCGACGAGGACGCCGGCGCCGACGCCCAGTCCCGCGCCCGCAGCCAGACCCGGTCCTGGGGCCGGTTCACCCGGAACTTCGTGGTCCAGGGCACCGCCGCGGAGTGGGCGCTGTGCTGGATCGCCTCCATCCGCCGTCGGCTCTGGGCCCTCGGGGAGGACCTGTCGGACGGCGCCCGGCCCGGGCTCGCTCCCGCGCCGTTCGATCGCCGGCCGCACCTCGTGTTCTTCCTGCACGACGAGATCGTGGTGCACGCACCGGCGGCGCTCGCCGACGTCGTCGCGCAGGAGGTGCAGGCCGCCGCGGAAGAGGCCGGTCGGCTGCTGTTCGGTGACTTCCCCGTCGACTTCCCGCTCAGCGTCGCCGTGACGGAGAGCTACGCGGACGCCAAGGGCTGACGCCCGGCCGCGCGTCTACCGGTAGGACAGTGCCGGGCGCCTATTGGTCGGATAGTGCCCGGCCGGGCGCCTATTCATCGAGCGCCTGCCCATCGAGCCGCCTATCGGGCGCCTGCCCATCGAGCATCCGCCCGCCGACACCCGACCACCTACCCGTCCAGCACAGCCTTCCCGTCAACACAGAGGCTTCTCGCCAAGCACCGCCTTCCTGTCCAGCACCGCCTTCCTGTCCAGCACCACCTACCCGTCCAGCACCGCCTTGAGCGACGCCTCCAGGATGTCCACGCCCCCGTGCAGGTCGTCCTCGCTGATCGTCAGCGGCGGCGCGATCCGGAAGATCCCGCCCATCCCCGGCAGCTGCACGATGTTCATGTGCAGCCCCCGCTCCAGGCAGGCCGTCGTCACCGCGTTGCCCAGGGCATCGGCGGGGGTCTTGCTCGCCTTGTCCTGGACGAGCTCGACGCCCTGCAGCAGGCCGCGTCCGCGGACGTCGCCGACCACCTCGTACCGTTCGCGCAGCTCCAGCAGCCGCCCGGTGAGCTGCTCGCCCAGCCGCGCCGCCCGCTCGACCAGGCCCTCGCGCTCGATCACGTCGAGCACGGTCAGCCCGACGGCCGCCGCCAGCGGGTCGGACACGTGCGTCGTGTAGAAGAGGAACCCGCGCTCGTGGCAGACCTGCTCGATCTCGGCGCTGGTCACGACGGCGGCCACCGGCAGCCCGGCGCCGAGCGTCTTCGACAGCGTCAGGATGTCGGGGGCCACACCGTCGCGCTCGAACGCGTACATGGTGCCCGTGCGCCCGAGTCCCGTCTGCGCCTCGTCCAGGACGAGCAGCATCCCGCGCTCCTCGCACATCTCCTTGAGGCGCCGGAGGTACCCGGGCGGCAGGTCGATGATCCCGCCGGACGACAGGATCGGCTCGACGACGCATGCGGCGAGGCTGCCGGCGGACTGCTGGTCGACCAGGGCGAACCCGTAGGCGAGCTCGGCCGCCCAGTCGTAGGACCCGTCGGCCGCCCGGAACGGGGAGCGGTAGGCGTTCGGCGTCGGCAGGGCGAGGTTGCCCGGCGTCGGCGGGCCGTAGCCGCGCCGTCCCGCGGAGAAGGTGGCGGACGCCGCGCCCTGGGTCATGCCGTGCCACGAGCGGTCGAACGAGACGATCTCGTACCGGCCGGTGTACAGCTTGGCCAGCTTGATCGCGGCCTCGTTCGACTCCGCCCCCGTGCTCAGCAGCAGCGCCTTGTCCAGCCCCGAGGGCAGCGTCGCGGTCAGCCGGTCGGCCAGCCCGAGGACCGGCGCGCTGAGCATGCCGCTGAACAGGTGGTCCAGCGACGCGACCGACGACGACACGGTCGCGACGATGTCCGGGTGCGCGTGCCCGAGGATCGAGCTCATCTGCCCCGACGTGAAGTCGAGGATCGCAGTGCCCTGGCTGTCGTACACGTACGAGCCGGCGGCGCGCTCGATCAGCCGGGGGCTGAAGCTGGGTCCGTAGCGGATCAGGAGGCGGTCCGCCTCGTCCAAGAACGTCGTGTCCATCGCCATTTCACTCGCCATCCCTCTCGCCATCCCTCTCGCCATCCCTCTCGCGATTCCTCTGGTGATCCTTGAGTGCCCTGCCTCTCGTGAGCCCGAGCCGGATGCCATCCTCTGCCGCCCGGAAGCATCAGGACAAGCAAACAAAACCGGGTCACCGTTCGTGATCAACGTACGGTCGCGGGTGCGCCCGGCCGCCGTCCCGCCCTACAGTCACCGCATGCTCAACCCCCGGCGGCTCGAGATCCTGCGCGCGGTCCTGGCGGCCGGGTCGGTCAACCAGGCGGCGCGGAACCTCAGCTACTCGCCCGCCACGATCAGCCAGCACATGACCGCGCTGGCGCGCGAGACGGGGCTGGTCCTGTTCGAGAAGCAGGGGCGCGGCATCGTCGCCACCGACGACGCGCGGCACCTCGCAGACCAGGCGCAGTCGCTCCTGGCCGACTTCGGCCGCCTCGAACGCGTGGTCGCGGACCTCCGCGCCGGTCACGGGCAGCACCTCGCGGTCGCGTGCTTCGCCTCGGCGGCCGAGCAGTGGATGCCGGCGGTCGTCCGGGCGGTGCGCGAGCTCCAGCCCAACCTCACCGTCGAGATCAGCCTGAACGAGCCGGTGGACGGCCGCGGACGCCGCCTTCCGGACCTCGACGTCCGGACGGAGCCCGACGGCGGGACCGAGGTGCACCTCGACGGGTACCAGCGGCACGAGCTGACCGTCGAGGGCTTCGTGGCCGTGCTCCCGGCCGCGCACCCGCTCGCCGCCGGCGCGGAGGTCAGCCTCCGCGACCTCGCCGACGAGCCCTGGATCGACTACGACATCTACGACAGCCCGATCGGGCAGATCGTGCTCACCGCGTGCAGCGCCGCCGGGTTCGTCCCGCGGTACGCCGCCCGCCTGGACGACCACCGGGCCACGCTCCGCCTGGTGGCGGCGGGCGTCGGGGTGACGGTCCTGCCGCGCCTGGCGATCAGCGGCCTGCCCGAGGGGCTGGTCGCCCGGCCCGTGGTCGGTCCCGCCGTCACACGGCGCATCGTCGTGCACGCCCGCCAGGACCGGCGCCGGGCCGCGCTCATCGGCCACGCCGTGGCGCAGCTGAGGGCGAGCGCCCGCGAGACCGACGCCACCCAGCGCGCCCGGACTCGCTGACCCCGCCCGGCTGACGTCGCCCACCACAGCCGGTCGAACAGAGCCCGTCCAGCCGACGCCGTCCAGCCGATGCCACCCAGCGCGCCCGGACACACTGACCTCGCCCGGCCGACCCGCCCGGCCGACCCGCCCGGCCGACCCGCCCGGCCGACCCGCCCAGCCGACCCCGCCCTCAGCCCCCGAGCAGCCGACCCCGCCCTCAGCCCTCGAGCAGCCCGACCACGGCCGTGACCAGCCGCGCCGAACGCTGTGCGGCGTCGTCGACGTGGGTGAGGAACTCCGTGCCGTCCGGGGCGCACAGGTCCGACACCGCCCGCACGGACACGAACTGCGCGCCGAAGTTGTGGCAGAGCTGCGCCAGCGCGGCCGACTCCATGTCGACGGCGAGCATGTCCGGGAAGTCGGCGCGGAGCGTGACCGCCAGGTCCGCCGTCACGAACTTCTCGCCGGACCCGATCGCGCCCTCGCGCACCTCGAGGTCGGCGATGCCGGCCGCGGCCCGGCGGACGGCATCGGCGAGCGCGGGGGCGGCGTCGTACGCCTCCGGCATGCCGGGCACCTGGCCGAGCACGTAGCCGAAGGCGCGCGCGTCGGCGTCCGCGTTCAGGAGGCGGGCGCCCAGGACGACGTCGCCCACGGCGACGTCCTTGGCGAGCCCGCCGGCGCTGCCCGCGCTGATCAGGGGCACGTCCGCGCCGAACCGCAGGATCGCGGCCGCGCCGGCGGACGTCGCGTTGACGAACCCGATGCCGGTGCGCACCAGCACGACGGGCCGCCCGGAGAGCACGATCCGGCGCTGCTCGGCGAGACCGACCCGCTCGGGCTCGCCCACCTCGGACGCCAGGGCGAGGAACGGCGCGGCCTCGTCGTCCATCGCGACGAGCACGACGGCGACGGGCTGGTCGGAGCCAGAGCCCGAGAGGGAGCCGGACCCCGAGACGGAGCCGGACCCCGAGACCGAGCCAGCCACCCCGTTACTTCCCCTCGGTCTCGACGGACGGCAGCGGCAGAGGCGAGCCCGGCCGGTGCGTCCCTGCCGCGGCGTCCCGTCCGGCGGCCTCGAGCGCGGCCGCGTCGCGAGCGGCGGCGTCGCGGGCCGAGGCGTCGCCGGGCGCGTCCTTGGCGTAGACCTCGGACCACACACCGCGGGCGGAGAGGAACGCCGAGGCGGCCTCCTGCGCTCCGCTCAGGGTGTGGTTCGCGCCCCAGCCGCACTGCACCTCGTTGGCGGCGGGGACCTCGGTCGCCGCGATGATGTCGCGCAGGGTCGCGTCGATCAGCGCGAGCACGTCGTCGTAGGCGGGCTCGCCCTGCAGCATCAGGTAGAAGCCGGTCTGGCAGCCCATGGGGGAGAAGTCCAGGACGGCGTCCGAGTGGTTGCGGGAGTGCTCCGCGAACAGGTGCTCCAGGGAGTGCACCGTCGGCATCTCGAGGTGCGCGACGTTGGGCTGGGTGAAGCGCACGTCGTACTTGACGATGACGTCGCCGCCCGGGAGCTGCTTGCGGTCCGCCAGGCGCACGTACGGCGCGGACACGGCGCGGTGGTCCAGGTTGAAGGACTCGACGTTCATGCGGGGCGCTGGGGAGGATGCTGACTCGGTCACGGTCCGAGCCTATGCCGTCCGCGACTTTTGTTGGTGCGACAAGCAGGGACGACCAAGCCGTGAGACAGAGCCGTCAGGCCGAGCTGTAAGACCGAGCCGGGCGACGGACCTGCGTACTACGCTGCCCAGCGTGAGCAGCAGCGACCTCCCCGCACCCCACGCCGGCACCGCCCCCACGCTGGCGCAGGTGGTCGCCGCCCTCGACGGCCTCTACCCGCCGTCGACGGCGGAGGGGTGGGACGCCGTCGGGCTCGTCGCCGGCGACCCCGCGGTGCCCGTGCGCAAAGTGTTGTTCGCCGTCGACCCGGTGTCGACCGTCGTCGACCAGGCCCTGGACTGGGGCGCCGACCTGCTGGTCACCCACCACCCGCTGTTCCTGCGCGGCGTGAGCTCCGTGGCCGCCACCACCTTCAAGGGCTCCGTGGTGCACCGGCTGCTGACCGGCGGCTGCGCCCTGCACGTGGCGCACACCAACGCCGACGCCGCCCCGCGCGGCGTTGCCGACGCGCTCGCCGACCTGGTCGGCATCACCGACCGGCGGCCGCTGGAGCTGAGCGCCGCCACGGGCGTCGGTGCGGCTTCGGACAACGACGCCGGAGCCCGCGGCATCGGCCGCGTCGGCCGTCTTGCCGAACCCACCACGCTGGCCGGCTTCGCCCGCCGCGTCGCCGCCGCGCTGCCCGCCACCGCGCAGGGCATCCGCTTCTCCGGCGACCCCGACGCCGTCGTGACCACGGCCGCCGTCCTCGGCGGCTCCGGCGACGGGTACTTCGACGCCGTCCGCGCGGCCGACGCCGACGTCTACGTCACCTCCGACCTGCGTCACCACCCGGCCTCCGAGCTGCGCGAACGCGCCGAGTTCGAGGCCCGAGCCGCCGAAATCCCCGGACCGGCCGGCACCCCGTTCCTCGTGGACACCGCTCACTACGCCAGCGAGTGGCCCTGGCTGCGTTACGCCGTCGAGGACCTCGCCGCGGCGCTCGGGGCCGACGGCCTCGCCGTCGAGGCCCGCGTCAGCGAGCTGGTCACCGACCCCTGGACCGGCCAGGTCCCGTCCCGCTGAGCCCTCGCACGCCCCGCCCGTGTCAGACGCTCAGGT